>JANQSB010000091.1 GCA_028284295.1 Myxococcota bacterium
GGCGACCGCTCCACGAAGCGCTGGATCCCCCGGACGCCTCCTGGGCGGACGCGCCGGAGGGTCTCGGGCGCGGAGTCCTTCAGGAACGGCTCGGACGCATCGCGGCCAGCGCCGTCCAGGCCCTCGAGCCGGGCGAGTCCACACCGCCGGTGCGCACCACGCGAGGCTGGATGAGCCTGCGGCTCGAGGAACGCGGCACCGGCCCAGAGCCCCCCTTCGAGGAGGTCCGGAACGAGCTGCGACGAGCCTGGCTGCGGGAACGCAGCGAGCAGTCCCTGGAGCGATTCACGGAGGGGCTGCGCGAGCGCGCAGAGATCGAGGTGCTCGACCCCGAGCTGGCGGCGCCATGAGCCGCAAGCTGCTGCGGGCGATGGCCGGCGGGCTCGTCGGGCTCGCACTGGCCGTCGCCGCGTCCGCCCACGGTCCCACCACGTCCTACTCCTCGTCGGTCTGGCGCTTCGGCGACGACCCGGAGGCGGTGCGGGTCTCCCTGCAGGCCCGGCTGTCCGACCTGCGCCTCGTCGCGCCGGCGCTCGGCGGCGACAGCGGCGCGCTCGACGCCTGGCTCCAGTCGCAGCTGCAGCTGCGTCGCGGCTCGCCCTGCAGTGCGGAGTCCGCCTCCGTTCCGATTCCGACGGCCGACCCCCGAGATCACGCGCGGGAGTGGAGCCTGCGCTGCCCGGGCCAGGGCGCCTTCGAGCTGTCGGTCGGGATCTTCTTCGACGCGCTGCCGGGCCACGTGCACGTCGCGCGGATCGTCCTGCCCGGTGGAGACGCGTACGAGCGGGTCTTCGTCGCCGGCTCCGAGCCCACGCGACTGGATGCGGAAGGAGGCGGCGCTCAGCCGGGAATCGGCGACTACCTGCGCCTGGGCGTCGTGCACATCTTCGCGGGCCTCGACCACCTGGCCTTCCTGCTGGCGCTGCTGCTCGTGGCCACCTCCGTGCGCGAGGTCGCCACCCTGGTCACGGGCTTCACCGTGGCCCACAGCTTCACGCTGGCGGCCGCGGTCCTCCAGTGGATCGAGCCCCACGCCAGCGCCGTCGAGGCGCTGATCGGACTGTCGATCGTCGTCGTCGCCCTCGAGAACTTCGCGCTCACGAGCAGCCGGCGGCTCGGGCGTCACATCGTCGCGAGCCTCGCTCTTTGCGGCGCGGCCGCCAGCGTTGCCGCCGCCACGGGCCACCTCGCCGTGCCCACGGCGGCACTCGCCGGGATCGTCCTCTTCTCGGTCTGCTACCTGCTGCTGCAGCGACACACCCCGCGGCCCGTGCGCCTGCGCTGGTTCGTCGCGCTGGTCTTCGGCGGCATCCACGGCTTCGGCTTCGCGGGTCAGCTCGTCGAGCTGGGCGTGCCCGCCGGACGGGTCGCGGGGTCGCTGCTGGGCTTCAACCTGGGTGTCGAGCTGGGGCAGCTGGCGATCGTGATCGTCTGCTGGCCCCTGCTGCGCGCCTGGGTCCACCAGCGGCCGCTCGCCGTGCAGGTCGGCTCGAGCGCGGTCCTGGCCGCGGGGCTCTTCTGGTTCCTGGAGCGCTCTCTTTCCTGATCCTCGTCCTGGTCCCCGTCCTGATTCCCGAAACCGGGCCCCCCGGTCAATGCCCGGAGCCGTCCTGCCGATCTGCGTCTGCAGCGCTTCGCGATCGATTCGCAGCGGCAGCAAGCAGGGGAGGCGCCGGATGTTCTGGTTGGCCATCGTGCTCGGGGGAGCCGCGGCGCTCTTCGTCGTCGTCATGGTCGCCGGTGTGCTGCACATGCGTCACAGCGTGCGCACCGCGGAGGCGGCCATCGAGGCAGTCGGACGGGACGAGATCCCGGGGCTCCGGGACGAGTGCGTACGGGTCTTCCGGGAGGCGTTCGGGGAGACCCTCGATCTCGACGACTTCGAGGCCTCGGCCCAGGTCCTGAGCGGGCGGCTCGACCAGTCCGAGTCGCTCAAGAAGGCCTTCGCCCGGGACGACTGCTACTGGCACTTCGTCCTCCCGGTCGGCGCCTTCCTCGGAGAGCTGTTGCGGGTCCACGCGAACGGCAGCTGGCGGGAGGCGCCCGAAGACGTGGGCGGCTTCGAGCTGGCGATCCCGGTGCGCGGCGAGTACGCCCAGACCTTCCCCTTCCACAAGGTGATCAAGCACGTCACCATGGGCGACCCCGGCGACGTGTACGCCTACCTGATGTCCTCGCGACAGCTCGAGAAGGTGTTCGAGCGCCTCGAAGAGCAGGACGCCCCGGACGCGGAAGACTGAAGCCGGGCGCCAGGAGCCTGCGCGGTCACGGGCAGCGGCGTATGCTGGCCGCGCCACCATGCAGGCCGAGCGTCTCGCCAACAACCCCGTCGTCCGGGCGGACCCCGCGCATCCGGGGATCGGAGACAACGTCAACGGACCTGCCCTGATCCGGGCACCCGACTGGCTGCCGAACCCGCTGGGCCGCTACTACCTCTACTTCGGCCACCACCGGGGTCGCTTCATCCGACTCGCCCATGCCGAGGCGCTCGAGGGACCCTGGACCGTCCACGAGGCCGGGACCCTGCGGCTCGAGCAGACTCCCTGCTTCGACCACGTCGCGTCCCCCGACGTGTGGGTCGATCACGAGCGGCATCGGATCCGGCTCTACTACCACGGCCCGGTCGTGCATCCCGAAGGCGAGCCCGACCCGCACGACAACCCCATCGATCTCATGCGACCGGTCGTGCAGCGGACCTTCTGGGCCCACTCCGAGGACGGGCTTCACTTCGAGAGCGGGCGCGAGCTGTGCGGCCCCTCCTACTTCCGGGTGATCGCCATGCCGGACGCCTTCTACGCGCTGGCCATGCCCGGGCTGCTCTACCGCTCGCCCGACGGGCTCCACGACTGGGAGCGGGGCCCCCAGCTGCTGCCCGACCAGACCCGACACCACGCACTGCTGCTGCGCGGCGAAGTCCTCCACGTCTTCTACACGCGGGCGGGCGATGCACCCGAGCGCATCCTGCACGCGACCGTCGACGTCTCGGGGGACTGGCGAGGCTGGAGGGCGGGCACCGAGACGACGGTGCTCGAGCCACAGCGGGACTGGGAGGGCGCCGGACTCGCGCTCCTCCCCTCCGAGCGCGGCCAGGTCGAGGAGCCGGTGCGACAGCTCCGGGACCCGTGTGTGTTCGTACAGGACGGTGCCCTGCACCTCCTCTACGCGGTGGCGGGAGAGCAGGGGATCGCGATCGCGCGACTCGCGCTCTGAGCGTGCCCTCAGTCGCCGGCCGGCACGACTCCGCCGTCCAGCAGCACGGCCGGCTCCCGCCGGCGCCGCACCCTTCCGCGCGTCAGGTCGTCGAGGATCAGGTAGCCGCACGGGACCAGGAACAGGGTCACGACGGCCGCGCACAGCACCCCGTAGCCCAGCGCGATCGCCATCGGGATGAAGGGACGCGCGGCGACCGCTCCCTCGAACATCAGCGGGACCAGACCGAGGAAGGTCGTCATCGAGGTCAGGACGATGGGACGGAAGCGGACGATTCCCGCCGCGCGCACCGCCGAGACCACGTCGTGGCCGCGCGCGAGCTGGCCGTTCACGTAGTGGACCAGGACCAGGGACGCGTTCACCACCACGCCCGACAGCGCGACGATCCCCAGCACCGAGAAGAAGACCACGTCCCAGCCCATCACCAGGTGCCCGAGGATGGCGCCGATGGCACCGAAGGGGATCACGCTCATGATGACCAGGGGCTGCAGGTAGGAGCGAAGCGGGACGGCCAGCAGGGCGTAGATGAGCAGCATGCCGATCATGGCCCCGCGCATCAGGCCCGCGACCGCGCGGCCCTGCTCCCGCTGTTCGCCGTCGAGCTGGTAGCTGACACCGGGGTACTTCGCGAGGATGCCCGGCAGGGCCTTCTGGACGTCGCCGATCACCTCCTCGGGGGTGACGATCGCCCGGTCGACGTCACCCGTGACCCGCACCACACGCTCGCGATCCGTGCGGCGGATGGTCGCGTAGCCCCGCGCCAGGGTGGCGTCGGCCACCGCGTCGAAGGGCACCTCGACGCCCTCCCCCGTCCGGATCCGCATCTCCTCCAGCGATCCCAGCGATCGGCGCTCGAGCTCCGGGTAGCGGACCATGACCTTGACGTCGTCCCGCCCGCGCTGGACCCGCTGCACCTCCTCACCGTAGAAGGCCTGTCGCACCTGTCGCGCGAGGTCGTGCTGGGTCAGGCCGAGGGGTCGCGCCTCGTCCCGGATCGAGAGCCGCACCTCCTGCTTGCCCGCGCGGAAGGAGTCGGCGATGTCCGTCACGCCGCGGTAGGTCGCGAGCAGCTCCCGCAGCTCCGCGGCCGCCAGGGTGAGGCCCTCGATGGTGCCGCCCCGCAGCTGGAAGTTGAGCGGCTCGCCCGCCGAGAACGAGTCCGAGGTGAAGGCCAGCTCCACGGCATCGGGGATGGTCCCCACCTTCTCCCGGAAACGGCGAGTGATCTCCTTGGCGCCGATGTCGCGCTCGCGCGCCGGGCTCAGCTGCAGGAAGAAGCTCGCCAGATGCGCCCCACCCACGTTGACGGCGAAGTCCTGGGGGCCGCCCTGCAGGGTCATCTGCTTGCCGACGGTGGCGACGGTGCGCAGGATCACGGGATGGTCGGCGAACTCCTGCTCGAACTCCTCGTCGAGCTCGCGAGCCGCCGCCTCCAGCCGCGCGACGGCCAGCTGGGTGCGAGGGAGCGGCGTGCCCTGGGGCATGGTGAGATTCGCGGTCACCGTGTCGCCCTCGACCGCCGGGAAGAACTGGTATCGCATGCGTCCGCTGGCGAAGAGCGCCACCGTGACGACTACGACGCCGAGTGCGATGGCCGCGGTGACGTAGCGCCACTCGATCGCGAGGTCCAGGGCGCCCCCGTAGCGCTGCCGTCCGAAGTCCTCCAGCCACGCACCCATGCCGCCCTGGAAGCGGGTCCAGGCCGCCACGGCGCGATTCGGTGAGCCGCCCTTCGATTCGGTGCGGCGGTGGGCGAGGTGCGCGGGCAGGATCAGCTGGGATTCGACGAGCGAGAAGAAGAGACAGATGATCGCCGTCAGCCCCAGCCAGCCGAAGAAGTTGCCCATGCGACCCGGCACGATGATCAGGGGAATGAAGGCCGCCACCGTGGTCATGACCCCGAAGAAGACCGGGATGTAGACGTCGAGGGTGCCCCGGATCGCCGCGTCGACCTGGCTGGCCTGGTCCTGCTCGCGCGAGTGCACGGCCTCGCCGATCACGATCGCGTCGTCGACCAGGATCCCGAGCACCAGGATGAAGGCCATCACCGTGAGGGTGCTGATCGAGATGCCGAAGAAGGGGAAGCAGAGCATCGCGCCGAGAAGCGAGATGGGAACGCCCGCCGTCACCCACATGGCGAGCCGGAAGCGCAGGAAGAGCGCCAGGACGCCGACCACCAGGAAGAGACCGCTCACCGCGTTGGCCCGCAGCGCGTCGAGTCGTGCCACCAGGTCTGCGGACGCATCCCGGAAGATCGTCGCCTCGAGACCTTCCGGCAGGGTCTGACGGAACTCCTCCAGCCAGGGCTTCACCTGGGCGGCGATGTCGAGGATGTCCTCCTCGCCGATCCGGTCGACCTGGACGATGACCGCGGGCTTGCCGTCGAATCGCGCGGCGAGGTCGAGATCCTCGAAGCCGTCGACGATGGTGGCGATCTCGCCCAGGGTCACGCTGGTCCCGTCGTTGCGGGTGAGCACCACGATGCGCTCGAAGTCCGCGCCGACGTAGGCCTGCCCGACGCTGCGCAGCAGGATCTCGCCGCCCTCGGTCTTCACCGAGCCACCCGGCAGGTCGAGGGAGGAGCTGCGGATCACCTGGGCGACCGCGTCCAGCGTGAGTCCGTGACGGCGCAGGCTCTCCTCGGAAACCTCGATGGAGATCTCGTACGGACGGACGAAGTCGAAGTGCACCTGGGAGACGTCGGGCAGCATGGCCAGCTCGTCCCGCGCCCGTTGCCCCAGCACGCGCAGGGTCCGCTCGTCGGTGTCGCCCGCGATGGCGATCATCACCGCCAGCCCTCGGGTGAGCACCTTCGAGACCACCGGCCGCTCGGTGTTCTCCGGGAAGGTGTCGATTCCCTGGACGCGGTTGTCGATCTCGGTGAGGGCCGCGTCCTCGTCCGACCCGATCACCAGCTCGACGGTCACCACGCACGCGCCCTCGACCGCGAGCGAGCTGATGCGGTCGACGTCGGGGGTGCCCTCGATGGCCTCCTCGATGCGCAGGCAGACCGACTCCTCGGCCTCCTCGGGGGTCGCTCCCAGGTACTCGACGCTGACGCGCACGAGGTCGGTGTCGATCGCCGGGAACTCCTCCTGCCGGATGGTCGGCACGGTGATCATGCCCCCGACCACCAGAACGAGCATCAGGAGGTTCGCCGCGACCGGGTTGTGGACGAACCAGGCGATGACCCCGCTCACGAGGACTCCGAGGCGTCCGCGATCGCCCGGACGCGCATCCCCTCCACCACGACCTGCAGCGGGGACACGACCACCCGGGTGCCCTCCGCCAGATCGCCGCGCACCAGGACCTGGTCGCGGTCGATGCGCAGCACCTCGACCGGGCGATGCCGCAGTCGATCCTCTTCGTCGACGACGAGCACGCGATCACCGTCCCGCATCGCCGAGCGCGGCAGCACGATCACGTCCCGCGCCAGCTCGCCTTCGATCTCGGCGCGCACGAAGAGGCCGACGGCCAGGGGGAAGCGCTCGGCGGCGTCCTGGTCGGACGCGTCCGCCGGCTCCTTCATCCCGTAGGGGTCCTCGACCCGCGCGATCACGTGCACCATGCGGCTGCGCGCGTCGATCTCGCCTTCGGTGCGGACCACGCGTCCCGTCCAGACGTGGTCGCGCCCCGCGAAGTGCGCCTTGAGGGAGACCCGCGGCCCCACGCCGATACCCTCGTTCCCGGTCGCGGCGCCGCTCGCATCCGGAGCGTCCGCGTCGGGAGCCCCGGTCCGAGCCCCCCGGACCTCCGGCAGCGCGAGGTAGGCGAGCTGCCGGTCCGCCAGGGGCAGGCGAATCTCCGCGAAATCCGTCGCATAGAGGGTCGCGATCGCCGCACCGCGGGAGACGAACTGCCCGAGGTCCACCCGCTCGTCGCGCACTCGCCCCTCGAAGGGCGCGAGGATCTCGGTCCGCGCGACGTCGCGCTCGGCCTGCTCGAGGGAGACCCGCGCCGCCTCGAGCGCCGCGTCGGCGACGCGCCGGGCCCGACGCGCGTTGGAGAGCTGCGAGGGACTGTTGGCGTTGCGGCGGGCCAGCCCCTCCTGGCGCTTCAGCTCCGCCGCGGCGTGCTCCGCCTCCCCTTCCGCTCGAGCGACGTCCGCCCGGGCGCGCGCGAGCGCGGCCCGGTAGTCGCGCGCGTCGATGCGGAGCAGCGGCTCCCCGTAGGCGAAGAAGCCGCCCGAGACGAGCGACGGCGAGACCCACACGACCGGACCGGAGACCTCCGGTACGAGCTCGCTCTCCGTCCGCGGCACCACCGTGCCCTGGCTGCGCACCTGCATCCGGACGTCGCCCGGTTGGACGTCGATCGCCCGCACCAGCGGCAGCGCCTGCTCGGGCGCCACGCTCTCGACCTCCGGAGCCGTGGCCAGCAGCACCAGGGCGAAGACGCCCGAGAAGGCCAGCGCCGCCAGAGGGAGCAGGATCTTGCGGGTCATCGCAGACTCCCGCGAGCGGGCGTCGGCACCCGAACGCGCCGCTCGGCCTCGAGGATCTCGACCGCGTGTCGTCGAACGGCCTGGGTGAGCTCGTAGACGGCCTGGGCGGGCGCCGGGCCATCGCGGCGTGCGATGGCACTCGCCACGCTGCGCAGCAGCTTCGCGCGCTCGGGGGCCGGCGGTCGGAGCAGCGCCTCGTGGTTGTCGATGCGCTCGATGAACTCGGTGTGCAGACCCTTGCGGACGAGCGCCAGGATCATGTTGCGACTGGCCACCACGAAGAGGTGGCTGAGCTCGTGGATCAGCTCGTGCTCCTCGGAGAGCGGCAGCCGGTCGTCCATCAGGCGTTCGATGATCTCGGCCACCCGCGCGCGCTCCTCGTCGTCCGCGCGCTCGGCCGCCAGCCGGGCCGCCTGGGAGAAGAGCGCCCCGAACACCTCGAAGATCTGATCGAAGAGGACGGGATCGGGCGGGTTGTCGAGCTCCATCAGGTGGCGGACCACATCGAGGCTGGCCTCCCCGACGGGCGCGGCGCGCGCGCCTCCCGGCCGGACCCGGGCGATGCCGAGCTGCTCGAGCTTCTTGAGCGCTTCGCGCACGGCACCGCGGTGGGTGTCGAAGCGGTCGGCCAGCTCGCGCTCCGACGGCAGGCGATCTCCGGCCCGGTAGCGACCGCGAAGGATGGCCTCGCGCAGCTCCGCGGCGATCCGCTCGGCGGTAGGGGTGGCTTTCTCGTCCATCGATCTCGCCCCGGGCTCGGCTTCGGGGTCCGGCTCGGCTGGGAGCGGGCGCTTGGTCAGACCAATCTGGTCCGACCATATTAGCGGCGATTCCCGCTGCGGCAAGGGGCCCCAGGCGTGCACCGGGTTCGCCGGGCCCTCAAGCCCGGCCCGCCCGGCCCCGATGAGCCCGCCGGAGGCTTCATCCATGGCCGTGCTGCCCGTCGCACTCTTCGCGGGGCTCCTCTTCTACCTGGGCCAGCGATTGCTCCGGTCCGGTCTCCGATCGGACGGCGCCGAGCTCTGGCTCGGGCTCTCCTTCATGTGCTCGGGCTCGGCCATCGTGCCGCGTTTCGCGCTGGCCCAGGGTGTGTCCGGCCTTCCGGTCGACCCGATCGGGCTGAACCTCGTCGCGCAGGCCCTGCTCCACCTGGGGATCGTCGGCCTGGCGGCATTCGTCTGGAAGACCTTCCAGCCCGGCGCGCGCTGGGCCGCGAGCCTCTTCGCCGCCATCGCGCTCGTGTATGCCGTCAACCTGGTGCTCTTCCGGCTCACGGGAGCCCATGCGAGCCAGTCCCATCCCTTCCACCTGGTCCTCAGCAGCTGCCTGGCCCTCGTGTTCGCCTGGAGCTTCATCGAGTCCGTCCGCTATGCGCGGGCCATGCGCAAGCGCCTCGAGCTGGGTCTGGCGGACCCGGTGGTCGCCAATCGCTTCGTGCTCTTCTCGATCTGGACCGGCTGCATGACGTTGCTCCCGGTGGTGCTCACGGGTGTCCGCGCCATCAGCCTCGCGACCACGAGCCCGGAGGTCGCGGCCGCGGGAGGCGACGGACTGGCCGTTCGCGCCGATGCGCAGTGGGCCCTGCAGGTGATCCGGATCGCGGTGACGGTGCTGGGGCTTCCGATGGCCGCCGCGATCTGGCTCGCGTTCTTCCCACCGCGGCGCTACCGGCGCTGGATCGAGGCGGCGAACACGACCTGACCCCCTCGCCTTCCGGCGCGGTCGGGCGCGCTCAGGCCCGCGAGGAGGAGTCCCCGCTTCCGGCTTCGAGCGCCGCCGCGGAAGCGCCTTCGGTGGCGATGGCGAGCTCGTCGAGCGCCTCCCCGAGGCCGTCGGCCAGCTCCCACAGCTGGCGGACGGTGCGCCGGCAGGCGACCAGGCCCAGGTGGAGCTGGTCCCCGCAGCCGATGGCCGTCGCGTTGAGGGTCATTCCGGAGAAGACCGGGCCGAGGGGAAAGATCGCCTCCAGGCGAGCGCCCGCGAAGTAGAGCGCGTCGGGCGGTCCCGGCACGCTGGACACCACCAGGTTACAGAGAGGCGTCACGCGTGAGGCGAGGTCGAGTCCCAGGTAGGCCCGGGTCAGGAGCGAGAACAGCAGCGGCGGCGGCACCTCTGCCCAGGCCGCCAGGTCCTCGCCCAGCGTGCTGCCGCGCTGTGACTTCCCGGCGGCCGTGGCATCACGAATCGCGTGCAGGCGCCGCACGGGGTTCGGCTGATCGGTGGCCAGCGCGACGGATACCGCGCTCACCGCGTTGGCGCGCTCGTCGCCGGCCTTGCGAACCGCCATGGGCACGCTGGCCACGAGCGGGAAGTCGGGCAGCAGGTCGCGCGGGGCGGCATAGCGTCGCAGGGCCCCGGCACTCATCGCCAGCAGGACGTCGTTGATGCTGGCGTCGTGCTCGCGCCCGAGCGCCCGCAGTCGCGCCAGGGGGAAGCTCCGCCACGCGACCTCGCGGTAGGGCGAGATCGACTCGTTGAGCCAGCAGTGACGCACCGGAACCTCACCGACCGAGCCCTCCCGGCCTCCCTCGTTGCGACCCGCGACGAGTCGGCGCGCCGTGCCGACCCCGGCGCGGGCCGCTCGCAGCGGCTGCTTCGCGAGCCAGGGCAGCGCGCCCGCGAGCATGGCGATCGGCCCCGGCACCGGGCCGGCCTGGACGGGCGCCGCAGGCGGGATCGGAAGCGGCTCGGGTGTCGGACTCACCAGCGTCGCCATCAGCGCGAGCCCCGCGGTGCCGTCCATCATGGCGTGGGAGAGCTTGGCGAGGAGCGCGATGCGCCCGCCTTCCAGGCCTTCGACGACCTGCATCTCCCACAGCGGCAGATTGCGGTCGAGCGGTCGCTCCATCATCGCCGAGACCAGCGGGGCGAGCTCGCGGGCGCCACCCGGGGACGGCACCGCCACGCGGCGCAGGTGATAGTCGAGCTCGATCTCGCCGGCCTCGGTCCAGGAAGGAAGGGCGAGGCCTCCGGGCACCTCGACCAGGCGCCGGCGCAACGGGGGCAGGGCCGGCAGGCGATCGGCAACGAAGTCGCGAAGTCCCTGGAACGAGTAGCCGCCCGGAATCGTGGAAGGGTCGAGGAGCAGCACACCCATCATGTGCAACGGGTTGCCGGGGCCTTCGGCTGCGAGGAAGGCGGTGTCGACTCCCGTCAGACGTCGCAGGGACATTCGGCCTCACCTCGCGCGCGAGTCACCGTGACTTCGACTCTCACTTCGAGAACCGAGAGCGGCAAGGCACGCCACCCGTGCATACAATGCACAACGACGCAGCGAAGTCCACGGCGAATCGAGGTGCGACCCTGAGTACTGCCGTCCGTCCGCTCGACCCGCTCCCGCCGGTGGAGCTCCCGCGCGAAGGCTGGAGCAGCCGTCTCTTCACGGAGATCGGTACGACCCTCGACGGAACCGTGCTGCGCGCGATGCAGTTCGTCGTCGAGCGCGCCCTGATTCCGGATGGCGAGCACGTGGACGCGTTGCGCGACTCCGCTCGCGCACTGCTCACCCCGGAGCTGCAGGACGACCCGCGGCTCTTCTTCGACTTCCTCGACGAGGCGCCCCGACCACCGCGACTGAGTCGGCGGCTGAGGCGCCGCATCGACGGCGGTGCCGTGCACGACTGTCGCATCCGCAGCGACTACGTGCCGTGGCTGCGCGGCGCCGACGGGGCAGCGGCCACGCCCATCCACGTCGAGCTCTGGCATCACGAAGGCATCCGCCCCCGTGGCACCGTCGTCGCCCTGCACGGCTTCACGATGGGAAGGCCGCGCGTCGACGCCGTCATGCTGATGGCCCATCAGTGGTACGAGCGCGGCCTCGACGTGGCGCTCTTCACGCTGCCCTACCACGGGGCGCGAACTCCACAGAGCGCGCGCTTCTCGGGCGAGCACTTCGCGGTACCCGACGTGAGCCGGCTGAGCGAGGCCGTGCGGGAGGCGGTGTACGAGATCCGGCGGGTGGTGCACTGGCGGCGGGAGGAGACGGGCGCGCCGGTGGGATTGATCGGGCTCTCCCTGGGTGGGTACCTCGCCGCGTTGATGGGCGGACTGTGCAGCGACCTCGACTTCGTCGTGCCCATCGTGCCGCCGGTCTGCATCGGCGACCTCGCCTGGCGCTTCTTCGAGAACACGCGGCATCACCGCGAGGGAGGCGAGGCGACCCTGTCGAAGGACGAGCTGCGCCGCGCCTTCCGCGTCCACTCGCCGCTCGCCCATGCCTTGCGGGTTCCCCGCGAGCGGGTGCTCATCGTGGCGGGGCGGGGCGATCGGGTCGTGCCCCCGGAGCATCCCGCCGCCCTGTGTCGCCACTGGGGCCAGAGCGACATCCACTGGTTCAGCGGAAGCCACCTGGCACCCTTCGGAAGGGCCCGCGTCGTGCAGGCGATCGCGCGCCACCTGCGAACCCTGCGTATCCTCTGATCCGAACCGCGCGATCCCGGCGGTCAGGGGAGGATCCCGAAATGCAGGGACGTTGTCTGTGCGGAGCGGTCTCGTTCCGCGTCCTCGAAGCGAAGACGCCGATCGGAATGTGCCACTGCTCCAAGTGTCGGCGGGTCTCCGGCGTCGCGTCGAATGCCGAGTTCATGGCCGCCCGGGACGGACTGGAGTGGATCTCGGGAGAGGACGCGATCGCCACCTACGTCATGAAGGACGGCTGGCACAGCGCCTTCTGCAGCACCTGCGGCTCGCCCGTTCCGAAGCTCCACCCGGACGGCGGTGCCTGGTGGATCCCGGCCGGACTGCTCGACGAGCCCAGCGGCCTCGAGGTCGCGGGACACATCTACGTCGACTCGCGCGCCAGCTGGGACGAGATCGCCGGGACCGCACCGCGCTGGCGGGCGGGCTTCGAGGATCCGCCGATGGACACCGACACGACGAAGCGCTGAGCTCGCGGAAACGAAGAGGCGCTATGGTCGCCGCACGCAGAGGAGAGTCCCATGACCGCTCCCTTCGACGTGCTCCCGGTTGCCGGCGCTCTCGGTGCGGAGATCCGGGGCCTGGACCTCGCCGAGCCCACGGACGACGCCACCGCCGAGAAGCTGCTCGCGACGCTCTTCGAGCACAAGGTGATCTTCCTTCGCGACCAGTCCCTCACGCCAGAGCAGCAGATCGCCTTCAGCGCCAGCCTCGGACCGATCTTCACCGACCATCCCGCCTACCTGCCGACCCTCGACGGCCACCCGGAGATCGTCGTGCTCGACGGCCAGAAGGGCGGACGCGCGAACATCTGGCACTCCGACGTCTCGATCTCCTCGAAGCCTCCGATGGGCTCCGTGCTCTACATGAAGCAGTCGCCCGCCTGGGGGGGAGACACGCTGTGGGCGGACATGACCGCCGCCTACGACTCGCTCTCGGATCGGATGAAGACCTACATCGAGGGGCTCACCGCCGTCCACGACCTCGCGGGCACCGTGCGGCACCTGTTGCGCGAACGTTCCCAGTCCACGCGGTCGCCCGTCGAAGAGCAGCCCGAGCTGGGCGAGCTCCCCCGGGCCCGGCATCCCGTGGTTCGCACCCACCCGGCGACGGGACGCAAGATCCTCTACGTCAACCCGACCTTCACCTCGCACCTGGAGGGCGTCCCGCCCGCGGAGGCGGACGCCGTGCTCGCCTTCCTCTACGCCCACCAGGACCAACCCGAGCTGCAGTGCCGTTGGCGCTGGCGGACCGGTGACCTCGCCGTCTGGGACAACCGGGCCACGCACCACTACGCGGTCGCCGACTACGCGGACGCGCCGCGCACCATCCATCGAGTGACCCTGGAAGGAGAGGCGCCCTTCTAGCCCGACGGCGTCGCGGTCTCAGATCTCCAGCAGCTGCTTGCCGAAGTTGGCGCCGGAATAGAGGCGCAGCAGGGTGGCGGGCGCGTTCTCGAAGCCCTGCTGGACGTCCGCCTCCCAACGGATGCGGCCCTCGGCGACCCACTGCAGCAGGTCCGCGACGGCCTCGGGGGCCCGGGGCAGGAAGTCGATCACCACGAAGCCTTCCATGCGGCCACGCTGGGCGACGATCCTGTAGTAGTTGCGCGGTCCCGACGGACGGTCTTCGAGGTTGTAGGCCGAGATGGCCCCGCAGACGACGATCCGGGCGCCGCGGGCGATGTGCGCGAGACCCGCGTCGAGGATCTCGCCACCGACGTTGTCGAAGAAGACGTCGACACCGTTCGGACAGAGCTCGCCGATACGAGCCTCCACGTCCTCGCTCTTGTAGTCGATGGCCGCGTCGAAGCCCGCCTTGTCGGTGAGCCAGCGGCACTTCTCCGGGCCTCCGGCGATGCCGACCACCGGACAGCCGCGAGCCTTCGCGATCTGTCCCACCACCGACCCGGTGGCGCCCGCTGCACCCGATACCAGGACGGTGTCCCCGTCCTGCAGTCGACCGATCTCGAGCAGGCCGAAGTAGGCGGTCATGCCGGTGATTCCCAGGACCGAGAGCGCCAGACGGGGGTCGGTGCCGGCGGGCAGCTTGCGCATGCCGGCGTCGCCGATCACCCACTCCTGCCAGCCCGTCATCCCCTGCACCAGGTCGCCGGGCTCGTAGCCGTCGAGACGGGACTCGACGACTTCGCCGACTCCCATTCCCCGCATGACCTCACCCAGAGGAACCGGCGGAATGTAGTTGGGCTTGTCGTCGATCCAGCCGCGCATGGCGGGCTCGAAGGCGAGCCAGTGCGTGCGAACCAGGATCTGACCGTCACCCGGCTTCGGAACCTCGACCTCTTCGAGCGCGAAGTCCGACTCGCGCACCATGCCCACCGGGCGGCTCGCGAGCACCCAGCGGCGGTTGAGCTCTGTCATGGGGGACTTCTCCTGTGGGAGACGGGGCAGCGCGGCCCCATCAGACCGGGGCCGAGCCCAGCTTGACGAGCTCCTCGATGGGGTCGCCGTTCTCGTAGCGAGCGAGCAGCTTCTCGGGGTCGAAGGGCACGCCGAGCGGGTTCTCCGCGAAGGCGGGGGACTCCATGTAGCCGCGCAGCTCTTCCGGCGTGTCGAGGTTGTCGACCTGGAGCTCGACCCCGTGGCCGTCGGGATCCTGGTAGTACATGGAGGTCGTCGGCCCGTGGTTGATGGGCAGGGCGGGCAGGATGCCCTTCGCCTTCAGCCGCCGATAGGTTCCCAGGAGCTCGCCCAGGTCCTTGAGCGTATAGGCGACGTGGTCGAGGCCCGGAGCGCCGGGGACGATGTCGCTCTCGACCGGCGTCTGCGCGAGCGCCATTCGGTGGTGCTCGTGATCGTAGGTCATGAACGCGATCGTCTCGGCGCGATGCACCATCTCCATGCCGAGCACCGTCTCGTACCAGGCGATCGACTCGTCGAGGTTGCGAACGCGCAAGACGAAGTGGGCGAAGTGGGTGGGCCGGATCGTGGTCTGGCTGTCGATGTTGCGACTCATGCTGTCTCCTGTGGATCTCGGGGCGCTCGCCCCAGCTCGGGATCGCCCAGGAAGAGTCGGACCACGGCATCCGCGTGGTTCTCGACGACCCGGGGATCGGTCGGCTCGACGCCGAAGAGGCGCCGGCACTCGTGCGCCTGGTGGAAGAGGGCAGCCGTGGCGCCGACGAAGAGATAGTGGAAGTGCGGGACGCCGATCTCGGTGGGGAGCACTCCCTCGTCGCGGGCCCCCTCGAAGAGGCGCGTCATGATCTCGAAGATGGGGCGCACGTGGGTGTCGGTGATCCACTGCATGCGCTCTCCGTCCCGCTTGCCCTCTTCGTTCATCATCATGACGAACTCGGGGTGCTCCGCGACGAAGCGGATGTAGCGGCGGATCAGGACGGCCAGTCGCTCACCGCTGCTGCCGTCGGCGGCCTCCTGGACGCTGACCCCGACGGCTTCCCCCAGCCGCGCGAAGGCCCGGTCGACGGCCTCCCGCCACAGCGCGTCCTTGGTCCCGAAGTAGTACGGGATGAGCCCCTGGTTGACGCCGGCCAGCGAGGCGATGGCCCGCGTCGACGCGCCGTCGAAGCCCAGCTCGGCGAAGGACTGGAGGGCCACGTCCAGGATGCGATCCCGGGTGCTGGCCTCGTCCGTCTCGGCGGACTTGCGCGGGCTGCGGGCGGTGGTGGTGGCCATCGGCTCCTCGGCGTGACGAGCAGCGGACGAGGCCGCTATTCGCTCGAACAAGACGATTTATACACTCGACCAATCGAGTGCGCAAGCCCCGAGCCGGGCCCCGGGAACGGCCGATCAGTCGGCCTCCGGGTCCCGGGGAGCACGAGGAGTGGCCTCCAGACCGGCCGCGAAGCCCCGCAACCACTCCTCGTGCCGAGCCTCGTCCCAGGCGGCCAGCATCGCGGCACCCAGCGGATCACAGGCCACCCGCAGCGGCGCCTCGTCGTCCAGGATGGCATCGACGATCCGGAGGGCGGCGACCTCGGGCGGTGTGGCGCTCTCCTCGGCGGCCCGCCGACCGGCCGCTGCCCGCGCCGCCAGGGCTCCGTGGACCGGGTCGTCCTCGAGGGCCCGGGTGCCGTCGTCT
>JANQSB010000095.1 GCA_028284295.1 Myxococcota bacterium
TCGATGCAGCGCTTCCACGTGACCGACCCGGGATCGAGGTCGTGCTCGTCGACGCGGATCGACTCGTCGACGGCCGCTGCGAGCAGGTTGGTGGCCGCCTCGATGGCGAAGAGGTCAGCGCCGAGCCCGACGAGGGCGTCCTCGAACGGCTCGATCCGCGCCTGCCCGCCTCCGGCCCCACCGCCCTTGCGTCCGAGCGTCGGACCGAGCGAGGACTGCCGCAGCGTCGCCACCGCACGACGGCCGGTCCGCTGCAGGCCCATGGCGAGCCCGATGGACGTGACGGTCTTGCCGATGCCCGCGGTGGTCGGCGTCATCGCCGTGACGAGGACCTCCCGTCCGTTCGCCGGCGCATCGAGCCGCCCGAGGGCCTCCGGGGCCAGCCGGGCCCGATGCCGTCCGGCGGCGACGAGCTCCTCCGGGCCCAGCCCGAGTTCCGCCGCCACGTCCACGAAGTCGCGCATGGCGGTGCATGGTGTCACCTCGACGACAGGTCAGCGAGCACGGGCGCTGCGCTCCCTGGGCTCGGTCCGGAGCGCGCGGGGCCACTACCGTCGTCGGCGGGGACCTCGGACTCGGAGGGGACACGATGACGGATCTCGCAGGACCGGACCTCGAGCGGCTGCGCGGCGGCATCAGTCGCGACAAGGCACCCGAGCCGGCGCTCAGCTCCAACCCGATCACCGGCGACCGCTACTGGTCGGCGGAGTTCATGCAGCGCGAGTGGGACCACCTCTGGACCAAGGTCTGGCTCATCGCCGGCATGGTCGACCAGCTCCGTCAGCCCGGTGACTTCTTCACCTACGAGCTGGGCCGGGAGTCGATCCTGTGCACTCGGGGCGATGACCAGCGGATCCGGGCCTTCTACAACGTCTGCCAGCACCGCGGGAACCGGCTGGTGCACGCCGAGGTCGGCTCGGCCGCCGGCGGCCAGTTCCAGTGCGCCTACCACGGCTGGAGGTTCGGAGGCGACGGCGCGCTGCTGTGGGTCCACGACGAGGACGACTTCCCCCAGGGCACCCCGTGCGGCAACCGCAACCTCGTCGAGATCCCCTGCGACACCTGGGGCGGGTTCGTGTGGATCAACCTCGACGAGGGCTGCGGGTCGCTCACCGACTACCTCCAGCCGATCGCCGGCCAGCTCGACTGCTACCGCATGCAGAACATGAAGCGCACGCACTGGGTCACCCTCGAGGGCGACTTCAACTGGAAGTGCGTGCAGGACAACTTCAACGAGAGCTACCACCTGCCCTTCGTGCATCCGCAGACGCTCCCGGCGATGAACGAGCACCACTCCGGCTGCCAGTTCGACCTCTACGAGTCCATGCACTGCCGCATGCTCATGCCGGGTGGCGGCCCCGGTCCGCACTACCGGGGCAAGCCCGACCGGACGTTCAAGAGCCTCGGCCAGGACCTCGAGTTCTGGGAGCTCGACCCGGAGCCGTACCGAGACGACCTGCCCGGCCTGCGGCTCGCGCTGCAGCGCCGCAAGCGGGAGCTCGGCGAGTCGAAGGGCTACGACTTCTCCCTCTACTCCGACGAGCAGCTCACCGACCACTATCACTACACGGTGTTCCCGAACGTCTCGTTCAGCATGAAGCCCGACGGCTGCATCTTCCTGAAGGCCGATCCGCACCCGACCGACCCGGAGCGGTGCTTCTTCCAGATGTGGTACCTCACGCTGTTCCCGGAGGGCTCGAAGGAGTACTTCTCCAACTCGATGAAGGACTGGGGCTCGGCCGGTTGGTCGACCGAGACCCAGTCCTTCATCGAGTTGGAGAAGTACTCCT
>JANQSB010000205.1 GCA_028284295.1 Myxococcota bacterium
ACCAGCGGGGGCGGCGCGGTCCCTCCAGCTCGTCCTCGAGCCGACCGGCCAGGGCCTCGGCCCGAGCCAGCGCCGCGTCGGAGACGTCGGCCTCGACCAGGCGCTCGATGACCGCGCGCAGCCGCTGCGCCAGCGCGGCGCCCGTTTCCATGGGATCGGTCAGCTCACACCTCCTCGGCCGGCGGGGCCGGCCGCGCTTCTGCCACGTCACCGTAGAGCCTGCGCTTCATGGCCGCATAGGTGGGCCGGTGCTTGCCGGCGAGCATCCGGGCGAGCGATTCGGCACGGGCCGAGACCCGCGCCGGGCGCGCCAGCTCGTCGACGACGCCCAGACCCAGGGCTGCGGGGCCGTCGAGCGACTCGCCCGCGAGGAGCCGATCTCGCGCCTCGGGGTCGAGCTTCTCGCACAGCAGCGCGACGACGAAGGGGCCCCAGCCTGCATCCGGCGCGGGGCCCAGACGCCATTGCGAGCCCACGACCGCGACCCGGTAGTCGCAGGCCAGCGCCAGCAGCAGCCCCCGTCCGCCCGCGTCTCCCGGGACCGCAGCGACCGACGGCACCCCCGACGCGACGATCCGCTGGAGGCACGATGCCACCGCGACGCCGGGACGGGCCCCCTCCTTCGCGTGGTCCGTGCCGGCTCCCGAGACCACGATCGCGGCCGGACCCGGGGCGGCCTCGAGCTCGTCGAGCCGGGCCACGACTCCCGTGAGCGAAGCCGGGTCGAGGAGTCCGGGCGCCTGCACGAGCACCACAGGGACCGTGTCGTCTGCGGTCGCCTCCTGCGACCGTCGTTCCGCGGCCATCTACTCGAGGTAGCCGAGCGCGCGCAGCTCGTCCCGGGTATCCGCGTCGAGCGGGCCCCCTTCGGAAGCGGGCGCGACCAGGGCCGCCTCGACCTCCTCCACCCAGGCGATCAACGCGTCGCGCAGCCGCTCCTCCTCGTCGCTTCCCGAAGGATGCAGGTCGCTCTGCTCGAGCGGGTCGACGCGCAGGTCGAAGAAGCGCCAGCGTTCCGCGTCCACGTCCCAGATGAGGTGGTGATCCGCCGATCGGACCGCGTATCGCCGCGCTCCGTTCTGGCGCAGCTGGGTGAAGACGGGACGCTCGTCGAGCTCTCGACCGAGCAGCAGCGGGACCAGCGAGCGGCCGTGGCGCGGGGCCGACGCCCCGGCGCCCGCCAGGTCGAGGATCGTGGGGGCCAGGTCCACCGACGAGACCAGCGCCGGGATCCGGCGACCCCCCGGCAGCCCCGGCATGCGGATCAGCAGCGGCGAGCGGCTCGTGTGGAGGTAGAGCGAGTCGTGGCTCCAACGCGCGTCGTGATCGAAGAGCGCCTCCCCGTGATCCGACCAGACGACGATCAGGGTGCGCTCGTCGAGCCCGGACTCGCGCAGGTGCTCGAGGACCCGGCCGAGCTGCTCGTCGACGAAGCGCACGCCGTCCGCATAGGTGGCGCGGATGTAGTCGACGTCGGCCGGGGTCGGCGCTGCAGCGCGCTCCTGGAACGCCCTCGCGAACGACATCCGGCCCTTCGGCTCGAGATCCGAGGCCGAGCCCGAGGAGAAGCGCCCGCGCCCGCCCGACTTGGCGAACCAGGGCTCGCGCCCCAGGGAGTGCACGTCGAAGGTGTGCAGGAACAGGAAGAAGGGCTCGTCCGCGTTCGCGTCGAGCCAGCGGATGGCGGCCGGGGCCAGGGTCCGCAGGCCCTGGATCCCACCCTGCACCCAGGTCTCGAAGCCCCGGTCGAAGCCCCACTGGCGGTCCACCCAGCCCCCGTCCACGTAGGCCGCCGTCCGGTAGCCGTGCTCGCGCAGCAAGGCCGCCAGGGTCGGGATGCCCGGTGCCAGCGCCCGGGTGCGCACCACCCGGTGCTGGTGGGGATGCAGGCCCGTCAGCAGGCTCATGTGCGAGGTCAGGGTCCAGGGCTCGGTGACGATGGCGTCGTCGAAGACGTAGGACTCGCGGGCCAGCCGGTCGAGATTCGGCGACGTCTCGAAGCGCGTGTACCCGTAGACGCCCAGGTAGTCGGCGCGAAGGGTGTCGAGGGAGACCAGCAGGATTCCGTGCGGCGGAGCCGGCCGCGACGCCGGTCCCCCACAGCCGCCGACCAGCAGCACGAACGCGAGCACGAGCCCGCCGTGCCGACGCGCGCGGCGCCGCGCGCACACGCTGCCCGGGCGGGCCGGCTGACGGGAGCGCGGCGACATCCGACGAGCATACCCGAGCTATGCTCCCGCCCTCCCGAATCGGGCGAGGCCCGTGCCACAGGTGGACCCATGAAGGGCTGGCGCATCACGATCGGCATCGGCGTCGCGCTGATCGCACTCAGCGGCGCTCAGCTCGCCATCTGGGGCACGGGCGAGGAAGGGCTGCGCGTGCTCATCCGCTCCAGCGCGCGAAGCTCCGTGCTGCTCTTCGCGCTCGCCTTCTCGGCCAGCGCCCTGCGCAGCCTCTGGCGCAGCGAGCCGAGCCGCTGGCTGCTCGCGAACCGGCGCTACCTGGGCGTGTCCTATGCGTTCTCCCACGCGATCCACCTGGCGGCCCTGGTCGGACTGGGTCGGGTCTCGCAGGAGTTCGTCGACTCCATCGACGCGGTCACGGTGATCGGCGGCGGACTCGTCTACGTGTTCACACTCGCCATGGCGCTGACCTCCAGCGACGCGGCCGTGCGCGCCCTGGGACGTCCGAGGTGGCGGGCCCTGCACTGGGCGGGCAGCTGGTACATCTGGATCGTCTTCGCCCAGAGCTACCTGCCGCGGGCGGTCGTGCAGCCGGCGTACGGGATCGCCGCCGTCCTGGTGCTGGCGGTTCCCGCCATGCGTTCGGCCGCCTGGTTCCGCCGGCGGGCGCGACAGCCCCAGACCGCCTGAGCGCGCGTCGATCGACCGCCGTCCACCGCGGCGGGGCGCGACGCTGCCGGATTCCCCTTCGAATGAGCTACGTTCGGCCGCCGCCCGGCCTGGGCCCCGAGCGCCGAGGCCCCTCGAACCCATCCGGAACCATGAATCCCGAAGCCACCCTCGAAGAGGCGCGCGACCAGATCGACTCCTGCGCGGATCACGCCGCCCTGAAGGAGGTCGAGCGGCACTATCTCGGCCGCAAGGGCGTGGTGGCTGCCGCTCTGGCGGGGATCGGCGCGCTCCCGCCCGAACAGCGCAAGCAGGCAGGCCAGGGCGCGAACCGGGTGAAGCAGGCGATCCAGGAGCTCGTCGATGCGCGGGCGGAGGTCCTCGACGCAGCGGCCCTCGAGAGCGAACGCAGCGGCGCCGGCTTCGACCCCAGCCTGCCTCCCGCCCGTCTCGAGACCGGCTCGCTGCACCCGATCACCCAGGTCACGCGAGAGCTCGAGGATCTCTTCCTCTCCATGGGGTACGCGGTCCTCGACGGCCCCGAGGTCGAGCTCGACCACTACAACTTCGAGGCCCTCAACATCCCGAAGGACCACCCGGCCCGGGACTCGCACGACACCTTCTTCTGCGACGACGACGGCGGGCTCGTGATGCGCACGCACACCTCCCCCGTCCAGGTCCGCGCGATGGAGCAGCTCGAGCCTCCCTTTCGCGTGATCGCACCCGGGCGTTGCTTCCGCCAGGAGACCACCGACGCCAGCCACGACCACACCTTCTACCAGATGGAGGGAATGGTGGTCGGGCGCGACATCTCCGTGGGCCATCTGATCGGCGCCATGCGCACCCTGCTGCGCGGGATCTTCGAGCGCGACCTCGACGTGCGCCTGCGGCCCGGCTACTTCCCCTTCGTCGAGCCCGGCTTCGAGCTCGACGCCCGTTGCCCCTTCTGCGAGGACGGCTGCAGCGTCTGCAAGCGCACCACCTGGATCGAGCTGCTGCCCTGCGGACTGGTCCACCCCAACGTGCTGTCCGCCGGCGGGATCGATCCCGAGAAGTGGAGCGGCTTCGCGTTCGGGCTCGGCCTCTCCCGCCTGGCGATGCTGCGCTACGGCATCGACGACGTGCGCCACCTCTTCGGAGGCGACCTGCGCTTCCTGGAGCAGTTCTAGGTGCTCGTCTCCTACCGCTGGTTGGAACGACACGTCGACCTCGACGGCATCGAGCCGCACCGCCTGGCCGACGACCTGACCCTCTCCACTGCCGAGGTCGAGGGCATCGAGCGCTTCGCCCCGTGGCTCTCGGACGTCATCGTCGGCGAGGTCCTCGAACGGGACGCCCACCCGGACGCCGACAAGCTCTCGCTCTGTCGGGTGGATGTCGGCCAGGACGAGCCCCTCCAGATCGTCTGCGGTGCGCCCAACGTGGCGGCCGGACAGAAGGTCGCGGTGGCGACGGTCGGGACCGTCCTGCCGGGGGACTTCAAGATCAAGAAGTCGCGAATCCGGGGCGTCGACTCCCGGGGCATGATCTGCTCGCTGCGCGAGCTCGAGCTCGGCGACGAGCACGACGGCATCTGGGTGCTTCCCGAGCCTTGCCCGACCGGGGAAGCCGTCGCCGAGGCCCTCGGACTCGAGGACTGGGTGATCGAGATCGACAACAAGTCGCTCACCCACCGACCGGACCTGTGGGGCCACCGCGGCATCGCGCGGGAGATCGCCGCCATCCACGGGCGCACCCTGAGACCGCTCGACACCAGCCCGCCCGAGACCGGCGACGGCGAGCCCTTCCCGGTGACCGTCGAGTCGCCGACCTGCAGCCGCTACCTGGGTCTCGTGATCGAAGGCGCCCGCGTGGAGGCGTCGCCGGACTGGCTGCGCTGGCTGCTGCTGGCCGTGGGGCAGCGGCCCATCGACGTGCTCGTCGACCTGTCGAACTTCGTGATGCTCGACCTCGGGCAGCCCAATCACGCCTTCGACGCGTCCCGGCTGCCGGCGGGAATCCGCGTGCGGAACGCCCGGGCCGGCGAGACGATCACCACCCTCGACGGCGAGGAGCGCAAGCTCGAGGAAAGCGATCTGCTGATCGGATCGGGCGAGGAGGCCGTCGCGCTGGCCGGGATCATGGGCGGCGAGGCCTCCAAGGTCGAGGACGACACGAGCCGCCTGCTGCTCGAAGTGGCGACCTTCGACGCCGCCACCGTCCGGCGCACCTCCACCCGGCTGGGACTGCGCACGGACTCGTCGGCCCGCTTCGAGAAGAGCCTGGACCCCACGCTACCGCCGGCGGCCGCCGGGCACTTCGCGCGTCTGCTTCGCGAGCTGCAGCCCGAGGTGTCGTTCCCGGCCCGGCTCTCGGACGTCGGCGACTGGAGCGACCCGGCCTGCGAGCTCACGCTCCGGCCCGACCGCGTCCGCCGCGCCCTCGGCGCCGAGCTGCCCGACGAGACCATCGAGAACATCCTCACGCGCCTCGACTTCGAGGTCGCGCGTGCCGGCAGCGACCTGCGCGTCGGCGTGCCGTCCGCGCGCGCCACCAAGGACGTCACCCTGGAGCAGGACCTGATCGAGGAGGTCGGCCGGATCCACCGCTACGGGAACATCCCCGAGCAGGCCATGCTCGCCGCCGTCGAGCCGCCGCGGCCGGACCCGCGACGCGAGCTCGTGCGCCGGATCCAGAACCGGCTGTCGGGCCCCGCGCGCTTCCACGAGGTGCTGTCCTACTCCTTCGTGGGGGATCGCACACTCGATCTGCTGGGCTGGAGCGACGAGCCCCACGTTCGGGTCCGCAACCCGATGGCTCGCGACGAGGCCCGGGTGCGGCGAGCCGTCCTGCCCTCCCTGCTGGGCGACCTCGAGGCGAACCGCCGCGAACGCAGCGACCTGCGGCTCTTCGAGATCGGGAAGGGCTACCGCCCGGAGGCCGCGAACGAACGGGGCGAGCCGCGGGAGCTCCACCAGCTCGCGCTCCTGTGGGCGACGGCGCGGGAGCGCGTCGGCGAGTCCTTCGACGACGCCCGCTTCGCGCGCCTTCGCGGTGTGGTCGCCGACCTGCTCCAGAGCCTCGGCGTCCAGGAGCTGGCCTGGTCGAGTCCCGCAGCGGTCCCGGCCTGGGCGCACCCGGCCGAGATCCTCGAGGTGCGCGGATCCGCGGGCGACACGCCGCTGGCGGTCGTCGCGAGCCTCGAGCCCGGTCTCGGCCGCGCGATCGGTCTCCGGGACGAGCTCGCCAGCGACGTCGCGGTGGCAGAGGTCTCGATCGACGCGCTCCTCGCGAGCGACAGGGAGGTCCGGCGCTATCGGCCCATTCCCCGCTTCCCCGGAGTCAAGCTCGACGTCGCCGTGGACCTGCCCGAGTCGGTTCGTGCGGGCGAGCTGGTCGCCGTGATCGAGAAGGCGGGAAAGGGCCAGGTCGCCGACACCGAGCTCTTCGACGTCTACCGCGGCGCGAACGTGGAGACGGGTCGCAAGTCCCTCGCCTACCACGTTCTGCTGCAGTCGGAATCGAAGACCCTCTCGGACAAGGACCAGGCCCGCTTCCTGAGCCGTCTCGAGAAGGGACTCGAGGACCTGGACGCAAGGCTGCGCAAATAGGCGGCTTTTCCGGACCGCGACCCGAGACCCGCGGCGCTGCGCCCGGGCCGGCGAACCCGCACTAGACTCGTGGCATGAGCGATCTGTCCGCCGTCCTCGAGGACGGCATCCGCATCGTCCGTCAGTGGATCGGCGAGTCCCGACGACTGGTCGTCCTGACGGGTGCCGGCATCTCCACCGATTCGGGGATCCCCGACTTCCGCGGTCCCCAGGGTGTCTGGACCAGGAACCCGGAAGCGGAGAAGATGGCCACCATCCAGCACTACGTGGCCGACCCCGAGGTCCGCAAGCGGGCCTGGAAGAGCCGCATGGAGACCTTCCCGCGGCGCGCCGAGCCGAACGTCGGCCACCACTCGCTGGTGGAGCTGGAACGGCGGGGGAAGCTCCAGCTCCTGATCACGCAGAACGTGGACGGGCTGCACCACGACGCGGGCAACAGCAGCGACCGCATCGTCGAGATCCACGGCACCATGCGCGAGGTCTCGTGCCTCGCGTGCGGGGACCGCCACCCCATGCAGTACGCGATCGACCGGGTGAACGCCGGCGAGGAGGACCCCGCCTGCGAGAAGTGCGGCGGCATCCTCAAGTCGGCCACGATCTCCTTCGGACAGGGCCTCGTCGCCGCGGACCTGGGGCGGGCCGAGGCGGCCGCCAACGACTGCGACCTGATGTTCGCGATCGGCACCACCCTGGGCGTCTACCCGATCGCGGCGGTGGTCCCCATCGCCAAGGAGTGCGGTGCCCGCGTGGTCATCCTCAACGCCGAGCCCACCGAGATGGACTCGATCGCCGACGTGGTGCTCCGGGGCAGCATCGCCGAGGTGCTACCACAGGTCGTCGCCGAACCGGCCTGAGCGATCGGCGGGCTTCAGCCCTTCAGCCGCACCGCCAGATGGCTCGCGAAGAAGCGGAAGCCCAGCCTCCGGGCCAGGCCCACGGCGCGTTCGTTCTCGCGCAGGGTCTGGTAGACGACCAGCTTGCCGTCCCGGAGCGCCGACCGGCAGACCGCCGCCACGACGACCTGGCCGGCACCCGCTCGCGTCGACAGCACGCCGGGCCCGACGACTCCCTCGGACCAGACGCGCAGGCTGGCCGCGGACACGATCTCCTCGTCTCCCCCGTCCGCCTCGCGCCGGAAGAGCCCCACGGCGGTCCCAGCTTCCAGGCCCGCGGCCTCCCAGTCCTCCTGCGCCACCCGACCGCGCAGGCTCGAGAGATCCGCCGCTGTCGCGGGGCGCACCCGATCGTCGTCGGCCCCGCGGAGCTCGCCAGGCGGTAGCCAGCCGAGCCAGGAAGGGCCGATCGTCCGGTCGAAGGCGTCGCCGAAGACCGCCTCGAAGCCCTCGGGCGACATCAGCGAGTCGAGGGTGGCGCGCTCGAGCGCCGCCTCGAGGGGTGCGCACCAGTGCGCGGGCGCCGAGACGACGCAGCATTGGTCCCGCACGAAGAACCAGACCCCCGCGTAGCCCGCCAGGCCGGCGTGGGGGACGACACGGGTACCCGGCGCGAGGCGCGTGCCGAGGAAGTCCTCCCAGAACTCTTCGACGCTGGGAGGATCCTGCACTCCGGACCCGCTCAGGCGAGCAGGGACAGGGTCAGCTCGCGACGCCGCTCGGCGATCACGTCTTCGGACTCCTCCTCGAGCTGCTCGTCGGGCTCGATGCGGAGGATGGGCTGGCCGGTCTTCACGATCACCCCGTCGGCGTCCTTCAGGAGGGTCTCGACCACCGTCCCGGAGAACGGTGCCAGCACCTTGTTGAACATCTTCATCACCTCGATGACGAAGAGCGGCTGTCCTTCCTCGAAGTGCTGTCCCTCTTCGATCAGCGGCGGCAGGTGCGGTGCCTCGCGCGAGTAGAAGGCACCTCCGCTCGGCGCCACGATCTCGTCACTGCTGGCCTTCGGGGGCGGCGCCAGCAGCCGGGTCAGGCGATCGACCTCGCCGGCATCGCTCCCGACCTGGAAGCGCTCCGGGAAGACGGGCTCCAGGGCCTTGTCGAAGCCGACCTGGTCGAAGTCGGCACGAACGCCCAGACGGGGAATCAGCAGCAGGAGCTCGAGGCCCAGCTGGAATCCGCGATGCGAGGCCTGGCAGCGCGCCCACAGCTCGGCGTCCCCGCCCGACACCGCGTCGTTGGCGTCGGCTTCGAAGAGCTTCTCGATCCTCGCCCAGTCGCTCTCTCCACTGCGCTTCTCGATCTCGGCATAGAAGGCCAGCGCGTCCTGCAGGTGCAGCCAGTCGTCCTCCCAGATCGTCTCCGACGGTGGCTTGTCGGGCACGAAGTCCAGGTCGAGGTAGTGGTAGAGCTCGCGCAGGAAGACCACCGGATTGTCGGCGAAGCGGATCTGTCCCCGCTCGACCTTCCACAGCCGCTGGCCGTAGCGTCCCAGGAAGCCCGCCAGGGCGTGAGGGTCGACGAGCAGGCGCTCGATGGGCCGCAGCAGCAGGGTGTCCTTCGAAGCGAAGACGTTACGGGCCCCCGGGTCCTCCATCTCGCCGAGCATCTGCTGCACGGCAACGGGCAGGTCGACGTCCCGGGCCACCTCCTCGAGCGCGCCCACCGCGGCCAGCCAGTTTCGCAGGAAGCCGGTGTCCGGCTTCAGCATCGGCTCGACACCGATCAGCCAGTTGATCACGCCGTACTGCACCGGGCAGTTGGTGCGCAGGTCCTGACCGCGGAGCGACATCTGCCGCAGGATCTCGGACATCCGCTCGAGGGTGTCGCCGCGGGAGTCCCCGCCCGTCAGGATGAGCGCGATGTTCGAGTCGTAGGCGCCGGCCAGGTTGTAGTAGACGAAGGAGCCCGTATCCGGGTTTCGCGTACCGATCCCCTGGTCGTCGCGGATCTCGAAGGGCAGTGGCCGCGACCAGCTCCGGATCAACCCCCCGGCGTGGGGCTGGAGCGCCGCGTTGGTGGCGTTGACGCGGATCTCGCCGCTGGAGACCTCCCGCGGAACCCGTTCGGGCCTCGGCAGCCGATCCCCGTGCAGCTCCACCAGCGCCATCGCCTCGATCAGCCGCTCGACGTAGAAGAATTCGTCCGGGTCGTCCGGGTTGCTGAACTTCAGGCGGTAGACGAGCTCGCTCACCCCGTGCTCGACCTGGATGCGCGTGTTCATCTCCATGAAGAAGTGGTTGAAGCCCTCGACGATGCACTCGAAGGTGGAGACGCTGTCGAGCCCGACGGCACCCCCGAAGCGCTCGCCGTCGTCCTCCATCCGCTGGAGGGTGTCGCGGTCCTTCTTCAGGACCTCGGCGCTCTCGCCCTCGTAGTCCTGGATGGCGGCGTCGAGCAGCTCGCGATTGAGCGAGAACTCGAGCTGCTTCTGCTCCCGCATCTGGATCGAGCAATCGCGCCCGCCGAGCGAGATGCACCATTCGCCGTTCCCGAGCAGCTGGATCTCGTTGTGGCGGGTCTTCTCGAGGTTCAGCTCGATCAGGAAGTTCCGGTTCGATCCGGGGGCCGTGACCTTCTGCTCGGCGATCACGTCCATTACCGCGGCCGCGACCTCGGAGACCTCGCCGACCACGCGCTGCCCCTTGCCACCGCCGCCGCCGATCGCCTTGAAGCGGATGCGCGACTCGGGATACTCGCTCCAGATCTGCTCGCTCTGCTTCGCCGCCTCTTCCTGCAGCTGCTCGATGGTCACGAGCTCGACACTCTGGTCGTAGCCGGCCTGCAGCAGCGCCTCGGCGTTCTCGGCCAGGTCGACGTCGTCGTTCCAGTGGAAGTCCAGCTTCTTCTTCTTGGCCAGGGCCTCGAGCGCCTTGCGGTCGGAAGCCTCGCGGCACAGCGCCAGGGCCGAGACGTTGTCGACCCCCGGAATCACCGCGTTGCCGAGTCCGCGCGCGAGCTTCTTGGCCTCGTCCTTGGCACCCGCGGCGCGGATCACCTGGGCCGAGGGCCCCATGAAGCGGAGGCCGGCATCCTCGATGGCCTGGATGAAGTCGACGTCTTCGGCCATGAAGCCGTAGCCCGCGAAGAGGTGCGTATAGCCGTGGGAGCGCGCGATCTCGATGATCTCTTCGATGCGCGCCAGCTTCTCTTCCTGGCCCGCGCCCATGTAGTCCTCGACCCGGTGCACGTTCTGCGGGAAGCGCATCGAGCGGAGCTCGGGGGCCAGGCAGCGCGGGTAGACCACCGAGTCCTTCTGGGAGAGCAGCATCCCGTACTCGCCCACGCCGATCTCGTCGAAGACCTCGAAGGCCTCCATGCGAACGGGCCCGCGACACACGACGAGGCACTTGATGTCTGCCAGGGAGAAGGAACGAAGCCAGGGCGACTCGGCCTCGTGGAAGGCCACCTTGCGAAGCTCGGAAGTCAGCACCTATTCGTGCTCCCGCTGCGGGCCGGCCATGGGGCACGGCTGGTAGGAACGCATCAGAAAGTCCAGATGCTCGCTGAGGACCCGCCGGCTCTCACCGGGCATCACGATTCTCGAGACCGAGCCCAGGGACAGCGCCTCCTTGGGATTCATCAGCTCCTGCTCGTAGGCCGCCGTGAGGCCCGCGCGCCCCTCGTCGAAGCGCTGCTGGGCGTCGGCATCCCCATCGCGGACGGCCGCGCGGTGCTCCCGCTCCAGCTTCCGCAGCTCGTCCTTGTAGACGAACTCGACGCCGCCGCCGGGCCCCATGACGGCGACCCGGGCCATCGGCATGGCGAAGACCCGGTCGGCGCCCACGTAGTGCGAGTTGTAGGCCGCGTAGGCACCGCCGAAGGAGTTGCGGATGATCATCGTGATCCGCGGCGTCCGAACGTCGATGATGGCGTCGAGGAGCTTGCGGCCGGCCAGGATGATCCCGCGCCGCTCCTGCTCGGTGCCCGGCAGGAAGCCGGTGGTGTCCTCGAGGAAGATGGTCGGGATGTTGTAGAGGTTGCAGAAGCGGATGAAGCGGGTCGCCTTCTCGGCCGCGTCGACGTCGATCTGTCCGGAGGAGACCGCCGAGTTGTTGGCCACGAAGCCGACCACCCAGCCGCCCATCCGCCCGAAGGCGGTGATCAGGTTGCGCGAGCGCTGGGGCTGCAGCTCGAAGTACTCGCCATGGTCGACGATCTGCTGCAGGTAGAGGGTCATGTCGAAGGGCGCGTTCATGCCCGCCGGACCCGAGAAGGTGCGGCGGAAGAGGAGATCTTCTTCGACCGTGTAGCGGTCGACGGGATCGGAGGTCTCCGCGAAGGGCGCCAGCGAACGGTTGTTGTCGGGCAGGTAGCCGAGCAGGCGGACCGCGGTGCGCAGGGTGGCCAGCTCGTCGTCGGTCACGAGATCGCTGACACCGTTGAGTCCGTGAACACCCGGGCCGCCGAGCTCCTCCGCGGTGACGTCCTCACCGAGCGCGGACTTGACGACGCCGGGGCCGGTCAGCCCGATGAAGGTGTCCTTGCACTGGATCATGAAGGAGCCCTGACGGGGCAGGTAGGCCCCCCCGCCGGCGTTGTAGCCGAACATCAGGCTGATGGAGGGCACCACCCCGCTGATCGTCCGCAGGGCCGTGAACGCCTCGCTGTACCCGTCGAGACCACCGACGCCCGCCGGAACGAAGGCCCCCGCCGAGTCGTTCATGCCGATCAGCGGGATTCCCTTCTCGCCGGCCATGTAGATGATGCGCGCCAGCTTGTCACCGTTGGTGGCGTCCATCGACCCGGCGCGAACCGTGAAGTCGTGCCCGTAGACCGCCACGGGGCGACCCTCGATCTCCAGGATCCCCGTGACGATGGAGGCGCCGTCCAGCTGGGGCCCCCAGTTGTGCCACAGGATGCTCGGCTCCTCGCGGGTGAGGACCTTGATCCGCTCCCACACGGTCATCCGCTGCTTGGCGTGCTGCACCCGGACGCGGGACGGCCCCCCGCCCCGGTAGGGCTTCTCGATCAGCTCGCGACCCTCTTCGAGGGCGCGCTCGTAGGGGCCCGCCGGAGCCTTCTCGGGCTCGGCGGAGCTCTTCGCGGGGGCCAGCGGGTTGTCGAGGCTGTATGCGGGTGTCGTCATGCTCGGGGGGTGCCTCGCGGCAGAAGGCGGGGCCTGTGCCGCTGCGTTTCGACCAGGTGTCCTGGGTTGAGGAAGGAGCGAATCGAGCCCGTACACGGGCGCCGAAGGGCCGTCCACCGGCCGCCGGGTCGCCTCGCGTCGGGCGAGCGATTCTAACTGCTAAACCCGGTGTGAGCGAGGGAGCGGCCCCGCGGGACCCTCCAAGGCGGACAGGAGGCGAGGCCTGGAACGCGTGACGGAGCCACCGCCCGAGATGGACCCGGGCCGGATCTACCACCTGAC
>JANQSB010000104.1 GCA_028284295.1 Myxococcota bacterium
GCCAGCAGCACGTTGCGGATCTCGCGCGGGTCGATGACCTCGTCGTAGGTCATGCTCGCCGCCATCGCCCACGGGCCCGCCTCCTGGGTGCGCTCGACACTTTCCTGGGTCTCGGCGTCGAGCTTCGCCGAACGTCCCCCGCTGCCGGCCGGCATGGCGCCCAGCGTCACCGCGGGAAACGTGACGACCAGGGTCTGGTCGTCGCAGGGGTTCTGGGCCATGACCGTCGAGCCGAAGCCGAAGGCCTTGCGGAAGGTGACGTGGAGCTTGGGGACCTGCGCGCGGCGCTGGGCCTTGAACATGCGCCCGCCCCACTTGAGTATGCCCTCGCGCTCGGCGCGGGTTCCGGCGAGCACACCCGGATTGTCGGCGAGGAAGACGAGTGGCAGGTTGAAGGCGTCGGCGGTCTCGATGAACTCGGCGCCCTTGATGGCCGCCGCGCTGTCCACGGCACCCGAGCGGACCCAGGGATCGTTGGCCACGATGGCGACCGCCTGGCCGCCCAGGAAGGCGAGGCCGGTGACCAGCGAGGCGCCGTAGCGCGGCTGGATCTCGAGAAAGCTGTCCGCGTCCACCAGGGCCGAGATCACGCGGCGCATGCGGTAGGGCTTGCGGTCGTCGAGGGGGACCCAGGAGAGCATCTCCTCGATCTCGCGCGGTCCCGCGTCCGGCCCTTCCCGGTGCGGCGCCGGCTCGCTTCGATTCTGCGGCATGTACTCGAGGTAGCGACGCGCCAGCGCGATGGCGGCGGGATCGTCTTCGACCACGTTGTGGACGGTTCCCGCGATCTCGGCGCATACCTTCGGGCCCCCCAGCTCCTCCTTGGTGACCTCTTCGCCGACCGCCGCCTTCACCAGGGGCGGCCCCCCCGTGAACATCGAGCCCGCCTCGGTCATGACGGTGAAGTCCGAGAGCGGCGAGGTGAGCGCGCCGTGTCCCGCCGAGGCACCCAGCACCAGGCACAGCATCGGGACCTCGCCCGAGCACTCCGCCAGACCGATCAGGTCGCTGGGCGCGCGGCCCCCGGACGCCGCCTCGGTGAGGCGATGCCCCGCTCCGTCGAGCATGAAGACGAGGGGCACCCGTTGCTGCAGGGCCAGCTCGCAGACCCGGTTGCGCTTGGCCATCGAGCCGGGGCCGATCGAGCCGCCGAGGACGGTGAAGTCCTCGGCAGCGGCGACGACCCGACGCCCGTGCACGAGCCCGTGGCCCGCCACGAGTGCATCCCCGGGAACGGACTCGCCACCCACCAGGGTGCCGATCTCGTCGAAGACCCCCTCGTCGAAGAGGAGCGCCAGGCGCCGGCGCGCGTCGAGCTTGCCGCGACGGGTCATCAAGCGCTCGACCCGTTCGGGACCGCCCATGGCCCGGGCCGCGGCGCGCCGGCGCTCGAGCGAGGCCAGCACCTCCTTCCAGTCGTCCGAGCCAGGGGGCATGCCACGACTCTACCGTGCAGCCGGCTCGCGGTCTGCACGGAGCCCGAGCCCGCGGACGCTTCGCCTTCGCAGTCTGCGGTAGCCTCTGCGCGGCCATGGCGTCGCCCGTACGCGAGAGCTCGCGCCGACCGCATGTCCACGCCCGGCGTGCGCCGTACCTCGCGCTCGCGGCTCCGGTGGTCGTCGGCGTGCTGCTTCGCGTCTGGCAGCTGCCCGCCCAGGTCTTCGTGGGCGACGAGCGCTGGGACCTCGATGCCGGCCTGTCGCTCTCGATGCCGGAGATCTGGACCCAGATGATGATCGGCCGCTCGAACTTCTGCGCACCGATCGCCGCCTGGGTACGCCTCCTGGCGGAGTCCGGCGTGCAGCCCAGCGAGTGGATGCTGCGGCTGCCCTCCCTGGCCTGCGGCCTCGTCGCCCTGGTGGCCTTCCCGCTGCTCGCCCGGCGACTCGCGGGCGGTCCCGCCGCCGTCGCCTTCGCCTGGCTCGTCGCGCTCTCGCCCTACCTCGTCTTCTACAGCCGCATGATGCGCTCCTACATGCTGCTCGTGCTCGTCTCGACCCTCGCCGTGCTGGCCTTCCTGCGCTGGAGCGAACTTCGCGACACCCGTGCGGCCAGGGCCTATGCGGTGCTGGCGGGCATGGCGATCTACATCCACCAGCTGGCAGCGCCCTATGTGCTGGCGCCGCTGCTGGCAGAGGCGGCGATCCTCGCCAGGCGGCGGGCGACCGTGCCCGAGTGGGTGCGGCTCGCCAGCGTCGGCGGCGCGGCCGTCCTGTTCGGTGCGCTCTTCCTGGTCCCCTCCTGGGAGAAGCTCTCCTGGCTGCTGGAGAACCGGAGCGCCAGCGCGGGCCCGGACTGGGCGACCCTGGGCACGGCCGCCCTGCGTCTGGCGGGGAGCCCGTCGATCGCGGCGGCCCTTCTCTTCTATGGCTTGGCGCTCGGCGGTCTCTGGGGGCTCGCTCGCGAGCGGCCGACGGTCGGCGCCGTCTCGGCCGCGGTGGTCGTCGCGGGAGCGCCGGCCATCGCGCTGCTCTCGCCGCTCGGCAGCGACGACCCGATCGTCCTGGGTCGCTACCTGCTCCCCGCCCTGCCCTTCCTGCTCTTGTGGGCGGCAGCCGGAATCGCCCGGGCCTGGCAGCTGCCCGGCGCGACCCCCAAGGCACTCGCCGTCGGCTGCGTGGCCCTACTCGTCGGAACGGGGCCGCTCGCCGAAGCGGAGTTCTTCCAGAGCGCCTTCGCCCATCGCGTGGTCCACGAGGCCTGGGACACCGAACGCGGACACCCGGCACTCGAGAACGCACGCTTCTACCAGGGACTGCGGGAGCCGGGCGCGGGCGGTCCGGTGGTCGAGCTTCCGTACCAGATCGTTCTCTACAGCGAGACGGCCGCCACCCACCAACGGATCCACGGCCAGCCCGTCAAGGTCGCCTCGCCGCTCGACGCCTGGTGGGACGACCCCCGACTGGACCTCGACGTGCACCTGTCTGCCGACCCCGACCGGATCCTGGCCAGTGATGCCCGTGTCGTCGTCTTGCATCTGCGACCGGGAGCCGAGGAGACGCAGGTCCTCGCCGACAAGAGCTCCTACCGCCGCAAGCTCCGGCAGGCCTGGAACTTCGACCGGAACCTGGAAGCCGCGACCCGCACACTCGCGGGGCGACTGCAGGAGCAGTGGGGCGAGCCCGACTACGCCGACGGGTGGATCGTGGCCTGGGACCTGGACCGGGTGCGCGGGTCGCGGGCCGGCGCGGCGGGCGGCGGCCAGGTGCCCCCGGGAGACGGAAATCCGCCTGCGACCCCTCAGACGCCGGGGCGGGGGGCGGCGCCTCCCCCCGGCCCCGGGGCCTTGCGGATCGTGAGCGGGCAGACCTCCCCGGACCCGAGCAGCGCCCAGGTCTCGAGCACGCCATGGAAGGCCCGCAGGTAGCCCACGAACTCGGCGTGCCGGGGCGACCGCTGCCGCCGGAAGGGCGAGGTGCGCGGCTCCAGCGCAGCGCCGAGCCCGAGGATGCGTCCACCCCGGTTCGCGAACAGGACGAGGACCGGCGGGGCGACCTCGCCTACGTCCCACGCCCAGCCGGTGATGCGACGAACGCCCGTGTCTCCCGGAACGTGCCGGCTGCGCAGGACTTCACCCTGGCAACGGTCCGACGAGACCTCGGAGAAGAGCGCGTCGATCCGCTGACCGATCCACTCGTGGTGCCCGGGGGCGAAGACGCCCAGCCCCTCCTCGACGAGGAAGCCCCGGTATCGCGGCACGAGGCCGAGCCCGCGCTTCAGGTCCGAGGCCGACAGGATCGACTGGTACTCCCGCTGCGCGTCGACCTGATTGAGGAGCGCCAGGTTGCCGATCCGCAGGTTGCGGCTGCGGTCGAGGGCGACCGCGCGCGCCTCGAGGTGCGCCGGAACGAACACGCTGCCGACCCACAGCAGGATCCCGAGCATCGCGCCGATCCGCGCCACCTCCCGTAGCCGGCCCGGCCCGCGCAGCGCCAGCAGGGCCAGCCACAGGGTGCCCAGCCAGAAGAGCAGGACGATGGGCTGGTAGCGCTCCGCCCCCCAGCCGGCGGGCATCGGCACGGAGCGCGCTGCCGCGATCATGGTCGCCGAGGCGCCGGCGACCATCACGACGCCGGCGAGCGCGGTCTCGCCCGCCGAGGCCTGCTGCCTCCGCCGCGCCACCCGGACCACCAGCGCGATGGCGGTCGCGACCCCGAGCACCGCCCACCAGCGACCCATGCCTGCAGCATCGCCGGGCAGCGGCACCGCCAGCAGCGACATCAGCCAGACGAAGGCACGGGGTCCGAGGAACACGGGATGCCCCGGCGCCAGGTGGGAGAAGTAGACGGATCCGACCCCGGCGCCGATGGCGAGGAAGGCCAGCGAGAAGCGCGCCGGAACGCGAGCCAGCCAGGCCGCGACCGGCCACAGCACCCAGACGGTCATT
>JANQSB010000110.1 GCA_028284295.1 Myxococcota bacterium
ACGCCCCGGCCGATGGACACGCTCTCGTCGATCACGCGGTAGCTGCCCAGGTCGTGATTCGAGCCGCGGATGACGGTCAGATGGCCGCGGGAGAGCAGGGCCTTCACCCGCTCGAGCGGCGCGCGCTCGGCGACCACCGTGGCGCGGCCGTCCTCGAGCTCCCGCGTTCGTCCGTCGTCGTCGTCGTGGCCCATGGAAGCCGCGATTCTCGTCCACGTGCCGACCCGCTGCCACCGGATGGTTGCGGCGCCGTTGTCGCGCTCGCCGTCACCTCTCGGCCGTCACCCGGGACCCGGGCATCGACTACATTCCGGGCCGATGACCGATGCCACGCTCGACTCCGTCCTCGCGATCGCCGCCGAGCGGGGCATGGCCGCGGACCGCGCGCTCTACGAGCGCTTCGCCGCCAGGCTCCTCGAGGGGGTCGACTCCCATCCCTCCGGCGGCCCGGCGGCACTCGCCTCCATCAGCTCCGAGGCCTTCGCTTGTCTGCAGCAGTACGAGCCCGGGCAGATGCGGGTCGAGGTCCGCAACTGCCCGGACCGACCCGGGCACACGGTGCTCGAGGTCCACCAGGACGACCACCCCTTCATCCTCGACAGCCTGGGCCTGCTGCTGTCGCAGTTCGGCGCCCAGGAACGACTGGTCATCCATCCCATCCTTCGCGTCGTGCGGGACGCGTCCGGGCGGATGACGGACGTCGAGCCCGCGGCGAACGGCGGCCCCCTCGAGTCCTACGTCTACATCGAGTTCTCCCCGCCGATCGAGGCGCCCGAACGGATCGAGGAGCTCACGAGTCGCGCGCGTCAGGTGATGTCGTGGGTGGCGGACGTCACCGATGACCACCGCCGGATGGTCCGGGCCGTGCGGGAGCTGAACGCGAATCTCGAGTTCGCGGCGCCCGCGATCGAGGGCGGGCCCGAGCGCACCGCGCGAGTCCAGGAGTTCCTCGATTGGATCATCGACGGACGCTTCGTCCTCGTCGGGATGCGTCGCTATCGCGTGGCCCGTCCCGGCGGCGAGCTCGAGGTGCAGATCGTCCCCGGAACCGGACTCGGGATGTGGCGCGACGACGACTCCAGCCGCTTGAAGGAGGCCCAGCGGGGCGAGCAGGTGCCCGCGGAGGTCCACGAAGATCTCGACGACCCGCGCCTGATCCTCATCAGCAAGTCGCGGATGGAGTCGCGGATCCACCGCGCGGGTCGCCTCGACCGCATCATCGTCAAGGAGCACGACGAGAAGGGAACGCAGACCGGCTTCGCCATCCTCGTCGGTCTCTTCACCTTGCGCGTGTTGCGGACTCCCGGCTCGGAGATCCCGCTGCTCTCCCAGCGACTGCGGACGCTGATCGACCGGCTCGGTCTCACCTACGGCTCCCACTCGCACCAGGCCATCGTGACGGCCTTCGATTCGCTGCCCGTGGAGCTGCTGGTCGGTGCGGACGTCGATCGTCTGGCCGACCTGCTCCCCGAGCTGGTCGCGGCCGCGTCCTCGAACTCGGTGCGCCTGGTGACGCGCACCCACCCGCGCGGACGACTCCTCTATGCCGCCGTCCTGATCCCGCGGGAGCACTACGCGGAGGAGCTTCGCGGCGAGATCCGTCAGGTACTCGAGCGGTCCACCGGCGCGCGCTTCATCGACGACCGCACCTCCTTCGTCGAGGAAGGCGCCGCGATCGTTCACTGCTTCTGCACCTCGGCCGAGGGCGAGACCATCCACGCCGATCTCAGCCGGCTCGAGGAGGAGATCCGCCGGGTCTGCTCGCCCTGGGAAGACCAGCTGCTCGACGCCTTGCGCGAGGTCTACGGCGACAACGAGGCGGGAGATCTCGCGGCCCGCTACGAGCACGCCTTTCCCGAGGGCCTCCACGTCGCCACGGACGCCAGCGATGCCCTGCGCGACGTGCAGGGCATCGAGGCGCTGGTGGCCACCGGCGAGCCCCAGTGCTCGCTCTACTTCGATCGGGGCGACGAGGAGCGCGAGACCGCCACGCTGCGCATCTACCTGCGCGAACGCCCGCTCCTCTCGGACGTGTTGCCGGTGGTCGACCACTTCGATCTGCGGGTGATGGACGCGCAGCTCTTCGAGGTCTCGCCGGCGGATCGTCCCGAGGTCCACATCGAGTCGCTGCGCATCCTGCCCCTGGGCCTCGACCAGGCCGACCTGGATGCCATCTCGGAGCGACTCTCCGACGCGCTGCGAGCCACCCTGTCGGGTGACGCCGTCGACGACCCGCTGAACGGTCTCGTCATCGGCGCGGGCCTCGACTGGCGTCAGGTCGACCTGGTGCGGGCCTACCAGGAGTACCTGCTCCGCATCCAGGGCGTGCTCTCCAGGCCCTACCTCGCCCAGGTCCTGCTCGAGAATCCGCTGGCCGTGCGGCTGCTGGTGCACTGGTTCGAAGCGCGCTTCGACCCCGAGGCCGACGAGGCCGCCCGGCCGGAACGCGAGCGGGAGCTGGTCAGCGCCTTCCAGGGCTACCGGGAGCGCATCTCTGCCCTCAACGAAGACCGGGCACTGCAGGGCTTCTTCAACCTCATCGAAGCGACGGTCCGAACGAACTACTTCGCGCCGCGTGCACACCCCCATCGCGTGGTCCTGAAGCTCGACTCGAGCCGCATCCAGGATCTGTCGGGCTCGATTCCCCACCGCGAGATCTTCGTCCACTCGGCCGAGCTCACGGGGATCCACCTGCGCGGCGGGCCGGTCGCCCGGGGCGGGCTGCGCTGGAGCGACCGCCACGACGACTTCCGCGTCGAGATCCTGGACCTGATGAGCACCCAGATGTTGAAGAACGGGATCATCGTGCCCGTGGGTGCGAAGGGCGGCTTCGTGCTGCGGCAGATGGGCCAGTCTCCCTCGGAAGCCCGCCGCGCGGCCGATGCCCAGTACCGCGTCTTCGTGGCCAGTCTGCTGGACGTCACCGACAACCTCTCCCCCGAAGGAGAGCTGTCTCCGCCGGCAGGGGTGCGCCGGCTGGATGGCGACGATGCGTACCTGGTCGTGGCCGCCGACAAGGGAACGGCGCACCTCTCGGATACCGCCAACGAGATCGCCCTCGAGCGCGACTTCTGGCTGGGCGACGCCTTCGCCTCCGGCGGATCCGAGGGCTACGACCACAAGCGCTACGCGATCACGGCCCGCGGCGCCTGGGAGTGCGTCAAGCATCACCTGGGCGAGCTCGGCATCGATCCCGAAAGGGACTCCTACGAGGTGGTCGGGATCGGGGACATGTCGGGAGACGTCTTCGGGAACGGGCTGCTTCTCATGCGCCGCGCGAAGCTGTTGGCGGCCTTCGACCACCGTCACGTCTTCCTCGACCCGGATCCCGATCCGGACACGTCGTGGGCAGAGCGCAAGCGCCTCTTCGAGCTCGACCGGTCGACCTGGGCCGACTACCAGAGCGAGCTGCTGTCGCCCGGCGGCGGCGTGTGGCCACGGGGGTCGAAGCGGATTCCGGTGCCCGAGGCCCTGCGCGCACGCCTGGGTCTGGGCGAGGAGGCCACGGGCCAGGAGGTGGTGCGCGCGATCCTGGGCATGGACGTCGACATTCTCTGGAACGGCGGGATCGGGACCTACGTGAAGGCCGGCTTCGAGAGCGACGCGGATGCCGGCGACCGCGCCAACGACGCCGTCCGCATCGACGCGAGCCGCCTCCGTGCGCGCATCGTGGGCGAAGGCGGGAATCTGGGGCTGACCCAGGCCGCGCGGGTCGAGGCCGCCCTGCAGGGCGTCCACCTCGACACCGACGCCATCCACAACAGCGCGGGGGTCGACCTGTCCGATCACGAGGTCAACTTCAAGATCGCGCTGGCGCCCCTGGTCCGGTCCGGACAGCTCGGCGCGGAGGAGCGGCGGACCCTGCTCTTCGACGTGGCCGAGGAGGCCTGCGAGAGCGTCCTCGCGCACAACCGCGCGCAGGCGCTCTCGATCTCGCTCGACGAGATCCGCTCCCGCCTCGACCCCGACGCCTTCGCGCAGGCCATCGCGATCCTGACCGAGGATTCGAGCCTCGCCGCGTCCGAGCTCGATCTGCCCGACGTCGAGACGCTTCGCGCGCGGGCTGCCCAGGGCCAGGGCCTGGTGCGGCCGGAGCTCGCCGTGATGCTGGGCCTCGCCAAGCTGCGCGTGCAGGCCGCTCTCCAGGGTGCCGGCTTCTCCGAGAGCCCCTACCTCGACTCGATCTACCGCAGCTACTTCCCGGAGCGCTTCCGGGACGAGCTCCCCGAGGCGCTCGCCGCGCACCGCCTGCGCGCCGAGATCGCTTCGTTGTGCGTGGTCAATCGGCTGGTGGACGCGGGCGGTGCGACCCTCTTCCCCGCGCTGGAGGGCGAGCTCGGGACCGACGCGGCGACCGCGGCAGGTGGCATGCTGCTCGCCGAGGATCTCATGCGGGTGCCGGAGCTGCGCGGCCGCATCGTGTCGGAAGCGACCGGCTCCCGCGCCGCTCTCTATGGGGTGCTCGTGGAGCTCGACGAGGGGGTCCGTCAGGTGGCGCGCTTCCTGGTCAAGTCGGGAATCCAGCGGCTCGACGCGGAGCAGGCCGAGCGTTGGCGAACCGGTCTCGACCGGCTCTTCGATGCGCTTCGCGACTTCCTGGTGCGCCCCGAGCTGAGGCGCCTGGACGAGCGCCGGGACGGGCTCCGGGACCAGGGCGTTCCCATGGAGGTCGCGGAGCGGATGGCCTGCCTGCCCCTGGTGGATCGGGGTCTCAACATCCTCCGCATCGTCGAAGCGACCGATGCACCCCCGCTCGATGCAGCGGCGATCTACAGCCGGCTCGGGGAGGTGGCGGCCTTCGACTGGATGTACGAACGCCTCGGGGCCACCCACGGCGGGACCCTGTGGGACCGCATGGTGCTCGCGAACCTCCGTCACGAGCTGCTCGATACCCAGCGTGCGATCACCGAGAAGCTGCTGGCGGGAGGGCCGGATCGTCCCGCCGCGGCCCTGGAGGCCTTCCTCTCCAGGCGCCGGGCCGAGCTGCGCAAGCTTCGGGAGCTCCAGCAGCGCGCCGCGGCCGCACCGACCCCGAGCGCGCTCTCGGTCATCGCCGCGCAGTTCGATGCCCTGAGACCCGGCGCGTGAGCGACGACGCAGCGTCGACGCTGATTCCGAAGGGTGCGACACGAGCCGAGCAGGACGCCTGCGCCGAGCGACTGATCTCCGAGCTCACGCTCGAAGAGAAGGTCGCCATGCTGTCGGGCCACGGCTTCTTCGAGCAGATGGTCGCAGACGGCATGCGCTATTGCGCGAG
>JANQSB010000113.1 GCA_028284295.1 Myxococcota bacterium
GGGCGGTCGACAGGTCCTGGCGGAGTGCCGCGCGCTCGGCTTCGGCCAGCTCGCGTCGATGGGGGTCGTCGCTCGTCATCGCCCACCACAGCTGGGTCGTGCCGAATCCCAGCGCCAGCACCACCGCGCCGGCCATCGCCAGCCGTCGGCCGCTCCCGTGGCCGGCCTCCCGGAGGCCGACGCAGAGCAGGCCCAGTCCGAGCATCGCCTCGGCCCACTCGCCCGTGTGCGACCAGGGGTAGAGGTGGTAGAGGATGCCGGTGGCCGCGAAGGCGGGAACGAAGGCGAGGGGGGGCGGCACGATTCCGACCCGGTCGGAGATCCGGGCGACCGCAGGCACGCGAACGAGCAGAGGCAGCACGGCCCCGTAGCCGAGGACGACGACCAGGAATGCGAGCTTCCGCAGGTCGCCCTCCACGATGTTGTGGAGATTCAGCTCCTGCTGGAAGTTGTTGGCGAGGAAGTAGACGGGGGGGCGGTATCCCAGCAGACGCTGGCCCCAGGAGATCTCCTCTCCGGCCACGAAGGCGCAGAAGGCCGCGAGACCCGCGAAGAACCAGGGCCAGGCCCGCTCGGGCCGCCACGCCCGCCGTGCGGCGACCGCATAGGCGGCGCTGGCGAGGGCGAAGGCCCAGAAGGTCGCCCACTCGAGCGCCTCGTCTTCCTGGACACCGCGTCGGTAGGCGTCCGGGGCCTGGGCGTGGAGCCACGCGGCAAGCGCCAGGGTGCCCAGCACGAGCGCGTTCGTGACGAGCGCGCTCAGAAGACCGCGCGCACGCCCGCGCGCGGCCGGATTCCCATTCCGGGCACGCCGACCTGCTCCTCGTAGTTCTTGTCGAAGAGGTTGTCGATGGCCAGGTACACGCTCACCTCGCGCCACACACGGAGCTGGCTGCGGAAGTCGAAGCGATAGTAGTCGTCGAGCTTGACCTCGCCCGTCGGGTTGGACTCGTCGTAGGTCGATCCCACCCAGATGCAGGAGAGGCCCAGCTGGATCCGCTCGTGCGGGTCCCACTGCAGCTCGGCCGAGCTGCGCCAGCGCGGACGCCGGCGCAGCCGGTCCCCCGAGCCCTGGATGTTCGTCTTGGCCCGGGTGACGGAGCCGCTGAAGCGCAGATCTGCCGGCAGGAGGGCGACGAGCCCGATCTCGACGCCGCGCGAGGTCACCTCGTCGCGGTTCACGAGCTGGAAGCTCGAGGCGTCGAAGTCGATCAGATCGTCGACCTTGATGTCGAACCAGGTGGCCGTGAGGGTGATGCGGCCCTGCCAGAGCCGTGCGTCGAAGCCGGCGTCCCAGCCCCAGCTGGTCTCGGAGTCGAGGTCGTCGTTGCCGATCACCGGGTCCGACTTCGAGAAGAAGGCGGGCAGCTTGAAGCCGCGCCCCCCGCTGGCCCGCAAGGTGACGGGAAGCCAGGGGAGCTCGTAGGCGGCGCCGAAGCGGGGAGTCCACTGGGTGTCGTCTTCGTCGGAGAAGTCCGCGCGAACGCCGGCCTGCACGCTCAGTCCGAAGCCGCCGTCGAAGCGCCCCTCGAGGAAGGGGCCGCCGAAGACGCGTTCGTCGTTGTAGCTCCCCGGGAGCTGGACGAAGCCGAAGTCGAGGGTGCTGACGCTGTTGCCGTTCTCGAAGGTGACGTCGCCCCCTCCGGTCAGCGAGAAGCCCTGCGGCAGCTCCCAGGTGGCGTTGGCGTTCAGCCGCGTGCGGTAGAGAAGGTCGTTGGCGCGTTGCGCCGGCACGGCGGCGAAGGGGTTTCCGGGCGGGGGAGGGATCGCCGGCTCGCGGCGCTTCTCGCGACGGCGGTAGTAGTTGACGCCCGCGGTATAGGAGAGCTTCTCGTCCAGGCGCTGGTCGAAGACCAGGCCCAGGCCCAGCTCCTGGGAGCGGCGCTTGTCCCGCTCGCGCAGGATCGCGAACTCCTCACCGCCGCTGAATTCCGGATAGGCGCGGCTGCGCGCGTTCACGTAGCGCAGGTTGGCGCGCAGCTCCGCGTCGTTCGGGAGCTCGACCCCGAAGCTGCCGTTCAGATTGCCCGAGCGGTAGCTGCCGTCGGACTCGGGCTTGCCGTCATCGACCCAGGACCCGGAGAGCGAGAGATCGACGGGCCCCCGGCGACCCCGGACGATCGCGAGCTCGCGGTGGTAGCCGAAGCGTCCGCCGGACGCGTCGAGAACGCCTTCGTCTTCTTCGCCCGCACGACGGGTGATGATCTGGACCGCGCCGGCGAGGGCGTCCGAGCCGTGGACTGCCGACAGGGGGCCGCGCACCACCTCGATCCGCTCGATGTTGTCGGTGTCGAGGGTCGAGAGGTCGAAGGAGCCGCCGAGGTTGTTGTTCGGGTCTCCCATGCGCACGCCGTCCACCAGGATCACCGTCTGGTTGGGGTCGAGCCCGCGCATGTAGATCGACGAGCGCCCGCCTCGGGAGCCCGGTTGCTCGACGTGCACACCGGGCACCAGCCGCAGGACTTCGGTGACGTTGTCGTACTTGAGGAACTCGATCTCCTCGGACGAGAAGGTCGAGACGCTGTTGCTCAGGGCGTGAGGCGCAGGCCCGGCGGACGCCGTGACGACGATCTCCTCCATCGGGTCGCGGCGCGCGTCCTCGTTCGCGTCCTCGGCACTCGCCCCGGGAGGCCCGGCGAGGAAGAGCAGCAGCACCAGCCCCGGTCCGGAGGCGGCTCGTGTCCGGCGGCGAATCGTCGGGGCCCGCATGCGGGGTGCATCGGCACGCCGGGCCGTCCCGTGAAGCGTATTCGGGGCGACCCGGCGGGCTTCGCTCAGCCGAGCTCCGCCTTGCGGTACATGGCCACGACGGCGGCGCCGCCCAGCCCCAGGTTGTGCTGCAGCGCGAGCTTCGCGTCCTCGACCTGGCGCTTGTCGGCTTCGCCGCGCAGCTGCCAGTTGAGCTCCGCGCACTGGGCCAGGCCGGTCGCGCCCAGCGGGTGCCCCTTGGAGATCAGGCCGCCGGAAGGATTCACCACCACCTGGCCGCCATAGGTCTGCGCCCCGGAGTCGACGAACTCACCGCCCTTGCCCTCGGGACACAGACCGAGCCCCTCGTAGGTGATCATCTCGTTGCACGAGAAGCAGTCGTGCAGCTCGACGACGTCGACGTTCTCGGGCCCGAAGCCGGACTGCTCGTAGACCTTCTGGGCCGCCGCCCGGGTCATGTCCTGCCCCACCATCTTGATCATGCTCTTCTCGTAGGAGCTCGGGAAGTCCGTCGTCATGGCCATGCCGAGGATCTCGACGGCCTTGTCCTGCAGGCCGTGCTCCTTGACGAAGTCCTCGCTCGCGATGATCGCGGCGCCGGCACCGTCCGAGGTCGGGCAGCACTGGAGCTTCGTCAGCGGGCCGAAGACCGTCGGGGCGTTGAGGATGTCCTCCAGGCTGTACTCGTCCTGGAACTGGCTGTACGGGTTGTTGACCGAGTGCTTGTGGTTCTTCCAGCCGATCTTGGCGAACTGCTCGGCGGTGGTGCCGTAGCGCTCCATGTGCTCGATGCCGGCGTTGCCGAACATCTGAGGCGCCGCGGGGGCCTTGCCGAAGCCGCGCTCGTCGATCATCACCTTCATGTGCTTGTCGAGTGCGACGGTGCGATCGGTGTACTTGATGCCGAGAGAGCCCTTCTCCATCTTCTCGAATCCGAGGGCCATGACGCAGTCGGCGATGTCGCCTTCGACGAACTGCTTGGCCATGAAGAGCGCGGTCGACCCCGTCGAGCAGTTGTTGTTCACGTTGTAGATCGGGATTCCCGGGTGCCCGAGCTCGTAGAAGGCCCGCTGCCCGCAGGTGGAGTCGCCGTAGCAGTAGCCGACCGCCGCCTGATCGAGGTCGGTCACCGAGAGGCCGGCGTCTTCGAGCGCCTTGGTGCCGGCCTCGCGTGCCATGTCCGGGTAGTCCCAGTCGCGTCCACCGGGCTTCTCGAACTTCGTCATTCCAACACCGACCACGAAGGTCTTCCTGCCCATGCTGCTCTCCATTCATTCGAGTCGCGCTCGAATCGTTCGGCCCGTCCGCTCCGGCTGCGGCTCCCGGGCCCGCGGAAGGAGCTCCGGAGGCGTTGCGGGGATGCCGCGCGCGGCACGAGGCCTGGGGTTTTCGGGGAGCCGGCAGGCTAGCATCCGCCTCGATCCGACACGAATCACCAGGGAGGGGCCGCTGTGGCGTCCATCTTCACCAAGATCATCGAAGGCGAGCTGCCCGGGCACTTCGTCTGGAAGGACGACGTGGCCGTCGCCTTCCTCTCCATCGCCCCCTTGAAGCCGGGTCACACCCTGGTGATCCCGCGTGCCGAGGTCGACCACTGGATCGATCTCGAGCCCGGGGTCATGCAGCACCTCACCGAGGTGGCGCACGTCGTCGGCAACGCCATCCAGCGGGCCTTCGCGCCCGTCAAGGTGGGGATGACCATCCTCGGTCTCGAGGTGCGACACGTGCACCTTCACGTGGTGCCCATCTGGACGCCCTACGACCTCGACTTCGCCAACGCCGACGCGGACGCGAAGCCGGAGGACATCGCGGCCGCCGCGGAGAAGCTCCGCACCGAGCTCCGTGCCCTGGGGCGCGCCGAGGTCTCGGACTAGGAGCCGGGCCCGGGACGGAGTGCCGGGCAGGAGCTTGCCGCTACAGCCGGAAGTGCTGGCGGATGAAGTGCAGGGAGAGCCGGTCGGGAAGCAGGCGACGCGCCAACGGCACCACCCGGGAGTCCGCCCCGACGGGATAGCGAACCCGGGCGCGCCGGTCGCCCAGGGCTCGTTCGATGGCACGCACCACGACTTCCGGCTTGGGCGCGCGGGGCAGCGACTCGCGGATGACCTGTTCGCAGCGTTGGAGGGCATCCGCGTACGCGGAGCCGGGAGGCGAGGTCTTCCAGTTCATGGCGTCGTTGAAGGGCGTGTCGATGTCACCCGGCTCCACCAGGGAGACCTGCACGCCGAAGGGGCGAAGCTCGTTTCGCAAGGACAGGGACAGAGCGTCGACGGCAGCCTTGCTGGCCGAGTAGTGGGCCTGGAAGGGAATCGGTGCGCGGCCGGCCAGGGATCCCACCAGCACCACCCGCGCGTCGCCACCCGAAGCCGCGCACTCGCGCAGCGCGGGGAGTGACGCCCGGAGCACGCGCAGGACGCCGAAGAAGTTCGTGTCGAGCTGCTGCTGTGCGGCGGAGATCTCCACGTCCTCGACGCTGCCGAAGATGCCGAAGCCCGCATTGCAGACCACGGCGTGCAGCCGCGGCGTCTCGTCGAGCACCCGAGCGACACCGCGCGCGACCGAAGCGTCGTCGCAGACGTCCATCTCGATCCACGTGACCGCGGGGTCCGCGTCCTGCCGCTCGCGTCGCCGGGTCCCGAAGACCCGCCAGCCGGCCGCCGCCAGGGCCGAAGCCGTGGCCGCTCCGATGCCCGAAGAGGCCCCCGTGACGAGGACGCTTCGCGGTCCCATTCAGGTGGCGAGAAGCGCGCCGCCCTCGACCGGAACCACGTGTCCCGTCACGAGGTCCGACCCGGTGATGAACCCCACGATCGCCAACGCGACCTGCTCCGCGGTGGCGACGCGGCCCAGGAGCGCCTTCTCCGCGAAGGCCTTGCGGATCGGCTCGTAGGCCGCACCCAGGCCGTTCGCCAGCCACTCTCCCTCGATGAAGCCCGGCGCGACGCCGTTCACCCGGACCTGGGGCGCCATCACGCGGGCCAGCGCGATGGTCATGTTGTTGAGCGCGGCCTTGGACGCGCAATAGGGGATCGAGCTTCCCATCGCAGCCAGTCCCGCGATGCTCGACGTCATGACGACCTCGCCATCGCCGGACGCCACCAGCGCCTCGCGCGCGGCGCGGGTGCAGTAGAAGGGACCCTTCAGGTTCACCCCGAAGATCTCGTCGAAGGCATCGTCGTCGACCGCCGCCAGGTCGGCGTGCGGGATGAAGCGGGTGGTACCCGCGTTGTTGACGAGGACGTCGAGTCGACCGAAGGCACGCACGGCCTCCGCGACCATGGCCTCGCAATCCGACGGGTCGGCCACGTTGGCGCGGAAGGGGATCGCCTTCACACCGGTCGCCTCGACCTCGGCCGCCACGGCCTCCGCAGCGTCGGCCGACGCACTGTAGTTGACGAGAACCGAGCAGCCGAGCTGGCCGAGTCGCAGCGCCGTTGCCCGACCGACACCGCGACTCGATCCGGTCACGATCGCCGCCTTGCCTTCGACTTCCATGGGGACCTCCGCTTGCTCGCGGTCCGAGACTGCCGCGAGAGTGGCCGGAGTATAGGCAGCGCCCGTGACCCGGGCGCCAAGGGCTCCCGCGCCAGGGCTTCTGCTCCAGCCTCGGGGTGCTGGCTGGCGAACGCTTCGCGTTCGCTTGCTGCGGGGGTCTGCACCCTGTGCAGACCTTCCCTAGCGATACACGAGCACCAGGCCGGCGACGAAGAGGCCGTTGTAGACGGCATGAGCGGCGATTCCGGGCAACAGGCTGCGCGAGCGCTCGAAGGCCAGCGCCCACACGAAGCCGCTCCAGAGGGTCATGAGAAAGCCCGGCAGCGAGTAGAAGTGGAGTCCGGCGAAGAGCAGGGAGGTCGTGAGGGCGGCGGGGACCGGGCCGAGGCGCTTGCGCAGCGAGAAGTACAGGACGCCCCGGAACGACAGCTCCTCGAGGACGGGTGCCCAGAGCACGTAGTCGAGACCGGTCGCCGCGGCCTCCAGGCCGGTGCCCCAGACGAGGGTCTCGTCGAAGCCCTCGGCCCAGCTCGAGGCCGAGCCCAGCCACCAGGCCCCCCAGCTGATGGCATGGGTGCCGACCAGGTCGACCGCCAGGGCAGCGAGGCCGACGGCCAGCAGTGCGCGCGCGCCGCGGCCCCCGGTCCGGCCGAACGCAGAGCCCGCCCGCAGTCGATTCGGGGCCAGCAGGTGGCGCCCGACCAGCCACAGGAGCGGCAGGGACGCGAACAGCGTCCCCCAGCCGAAGAGCAGACTTCCGGGAAGCCCGTCCAGGACGGCTCCCAGGGGCTGCGCCGAAACCAGCACCAGCACCAGGAAGTAGCTGCGGTTCCAGAACTCTCCGCGAACGAAGACCCCGATCCCGTCGGCGAAGGGCCACGGTGCGACCGCCGGGGTA
>JANQSB010000135.1 GCA_028284295.1 Myxococcota bacterium
CGGAGGTCGAGTCGCTGCAGGGCCGCCTCGGCCGGCTGAACTCCCAGGTGTCGGTGTCGACCGTGGCCCTCACCCTCGAACGAGGCCGCATCCTCGGCCCGCTCGGATATCTCGGCTACGGGATCTACTGGGTGGTGGAGAAGCTGTTCATCATTCGATGATCGCGGCCGTCGAAAGGGCGCGTCGACACGTCAGCGCTTCTCGACGGCGTCCTTCAGGCCCGCCACCGAGCCTCGGTACTCGACCTTCTCCACGCGCAGCCGGTCGAGCAGCAGGATGGTGACGCGCCCCTCCTCGGACGGATACGACGCGGTGGCCGTGCCGTCGTGGTCGAGCAGGGTGGGGTAGGGGCGCTCGTCGCGCATCTTGGGGATGGCGATCATCTTCGCGATGAGGGTCGGCATGCCGCTGATGTCGGCCACGTAGAGGGCGCGGTGCTTCTGCAGGAACTGCGGGCCCTCTTCGTCGAGGAGCTTGCGGATGACCTCGCCCCCCTCCATCTCGCGTGCGAAGAAGATGGCGGCCACGCTCTCGTCGATGGTGTGGGGCTCGTCGTTCTGGTCGAGCAGGGTGACCTTCGGGACGCGACTGCCCGCCTCGAGCGGCTCGGGGCCCTCCGTGTCGGACGCGCAGGCGGCCAGGAGCCCGGCCGACGCACACAGGACGAGAATCGTTCGCACGCGAGAGAGTCTCTTCATGCGCCCAGTCTAACTTGCAGCGGGCCCTCGCACCTGCGAGCGTCGGCCGCATGTCCCTCCGCGCCAGCAGCCTCGCCGACATCGACTGGACGCGCTGGCAGCCCCAGGAGCGCGCCACCCTGTGCTTCGTGGTCGAGGGTGACGGCGGGGACGACCCGCGCGAAGGTCCCGCAGCCGGACCGGAAGGCGGCCGCGTCCTGCTGATGCGCAAGAAGCAGGGCCTCGGAGCCGGCAAGATCGTCGCGCCCGGCGGGCGCATCGAGCCCGGCGAGACCGCCGACGCCTGCGCGGTGCGCGAGGTCGAGGAGGAGGTCTGCGTCACGCCGACGGGCGCCCGCTGCGTGGGCGAGCACCGCTTCCAGTTCCTCGACGGCTACGCGATCCACGTCTTCGCCTACCGGGCCACGGGCTTCACCGGGGAGCCGCGCGAGACCGACGAGGGCACTCCCCTGTGGACGCCCCTGAGCGCGCTTCCCTGGGACGAGATGTGGGCCGACAACGTCCACTGGCTGCCCCGGCTCTTCGCCGGCGAGCCCTTCTCGGGCCGCTGGCTCTTCGACGTCCACGACCTCGTCGACTGGGCGATCGACGACCGCTTCGAGCCGCCCGCCACCTGAGCGGGGACATGCTGCGCTAGAGAGCCAGCCGCGACTCCACCAGCTCCGCGATGCGCTCGTGCACGGCTTCGGGCGGGCCCTCGCCGGGTACCCGCACCACGTACGGGCAGTCGAGCGCCGCGAAGACCCGGGCGACCCCGCGCTGCAGCTCGATCTCCTCGAAGACGGGCTCCGCCACGCCGCCGCTCTCCTCGACCCGCTTGCGGACCCGCTCGAGCGCGCGCTCCGGCGGCACCTCGACGACGATGGCCAGGTCGGGCGGCGGAAACTCGGCCTCGCTGCGCGCCAGGATTTCCCGCCAGTCGAGGCCTCGCGCGCCCTGGTAGGCGACGCTCGACAGGTAGTAGCGGTCGGTCAGCACGAAGCGCCCGGCGGCCAGGGCCGGCTCGATCTCGTTCGCCACGTGCTCGCGTCGGTCCTCGACGAACCACGCCAGCTCGGTCTCGGGTGCGACGCGCTCGCCCGAGCGCGCCATCTCGCGGATGCGACGGCCGTGCTCGCCGTCGGTGGGCTCACGGGTGGTCAGGACGTCGGCGCCGCGCGCGCGGAGCCAGTCCGCCAGCAGTCGCAGCTGGGTGCTCTTCCCGCAGCCGTCCACGCCCTCGAAGGCGATGAGTTTCCCGCGCGTCACGCCCACGATGTAGCGGCTCCTACTCGCCAGCGGCAGCCCGGGAGGTCAGGCGACTCCAGAACGGAGCCAGACACGGACCAGACACGAAAGAGGGGCGCGCCACCGGGTGGCACGCCCCTTGCTCTCTCTCGGCGCGATGCCCTCTCGGGGGCATCTCCCGCAAGCACCCCTCTAACGGGACCGGGGGTCGAGCGGGATCCGGCCGCGGGGCGGGGGCACGGTAATCGAAGCGGGGAACAACGGGGTGACCCCGCTTCGAGCTTCCGTCCCGCGGCTTTCGCGGCGCTCGCTGTCTAGAACTTGCCCATCAGCAGGATCGCGATGACCAGACCGTAGATCGCGATCGACTCGATGAGCACCATGCCGAGGATGAAGTTGGTGAACATCGCACCGGCGGCGCCCGGGTTGCGGGCGATGGCCTGGGTGGTGTTGCCGGCCGTGAGGCCCTGGCCGATGCCGCAGCCCAGACCGGCCGCGCCGACCGCGATGCCGGCGCCGATGCCCGGACCCATGCTCATGCCGGCACCACCGTCCTGCGCGAAGGCGACGGCGGGGGCGAGCACCATGACCAGGGTCCACAGGACGAGATTTCCGAGTTTCCTCACGACTTGCTCCTTTTGGCGGTGGCCCGGGCGGACCACGGTAGCTGGATGGAAGCGTTGTTGGCGGGCGGGCCGGACGCCCCGACTAGTGGGGCTCTTCCAGTGCCTGCCCGATGTAGATCATGGTGAGCAGCGCGAACACGAAGGCCTGCAGGATCGAAACCACCAGACCCAGGCCCATGAAGATGGCCGGCAGCAGGATCGGAACCATCGACAGCCAGATCAGGATGACGGTGTGGTCCGCGAACATGTTGGCCACCAGGCGGACCGTCAGGGTCAGGACCCGCGCCAGGTGCAGGACGATCTCGAGCGGCAGGAAGATCGGAGCCAGCACCCGGACGTGATAGTGCTTGCCGCCGATCTCCTTCTCCATCAGGGAAGGGCCCATGAACTGGTAGATGTACTTCCAGCCGTGGGTCTTGATGCCGACGTAGTTGTAGACGACGAAGGAGATGATCGCCCAGGCGGCCGCGGTGTTGACGTCGGAGGTGGCACCCCCGAAGCCCGGCACCAGTCCCATCAGGTTCGAGACCAGGATGAAGAGGAAGATCGAGCCGACCACCGGGAAGTAGGTCTTGTACTCGTCGCCCATGATGGCGCGCGCCTGGCTGACGAGTCCCTCGACGATCACCTCGAGGATGTTGCGGACCGAGAGCCCTTCGTCGGGGACCACGCCGCCGCCGGCCGCGCTCACCGCCTTGCGGACGCCGAGCCCGCCGAGCAGCAGCAGGAAGGCCGCCAGCGCCACCATCTGGTAGAGCTCGTCGATGCCCCGCTCGTGAAGGAGTGAGTAGACGCTCATCGCTCGTCCCGTTGCTCCTGGTCGCCCGTCTCCGGGAGGTCCTCGTCGGCTCGCTGGATGTGCCAGACGCTGAAGCGGTCCCACGACGGATCGTCGGGGGCGGGTACCGGCGGGCTGTCGTACTCGGACGGATCGAGCACCTCCGGTCGGTTCCGCCAGCTGTCGAGCAGCACGGCCGGCATCACGATCGAGAGGCCGGCGATGAAGGCGATCGGATGCGCGCCCAGGGTCACGGCCAGCACGATGGCGCCGGCCAGCACCGCCAGCCGCAGCCCGACCACGCCCACCCACAGGCCCGCGCCGCCCATCTGTCCCGCGAAGAAGCTGCGCGCGGAAGCGTGCATGGCGCGGAAGTTGACCACCTCGAGGAGCGCGCCGGCGGCGACGCTCGAGGCGATCTGGGGCGTGAAGAACGCGTACGAGGCCGCAACCGCCCCCGCGCTGAGGGTGAAGTTGAGGCGCTCGACCCGCAGCATTCCTGCCCGCGTGTCAGGCTGGCCGATCATGATTCTCCGTTCTTGGCCCCCTCGCCGGCCGCGCGGGGCGGATCCTGCTGGTCGCCGCTCGCGGGCGGGCCGTCCGCGCCGGGGTCCCCGGGCGGATCGAGAGCCGCCCGGAGTCTAGACAAGCGCAGGACGAACGCGGCGAAACCGATTGTTGCACCGGCGAGTACGCCCCACGGCGCACTGTCGAGCCAGCTGTCCAGCCACCAGCCGAGGAGCACGGCGATCACGATCGAGAAGACCGCCTCCATGGCGGCCTGATAGGCGGCCCCCATCTGCCGCGCCTGGGGCGAGTCGTCCTTGGGCGCGGCGCGGTAGCGGTCCTTCAGCAGCTCCTTGGCGCGCTGGCTTCGGGTGGGCTCGGCGCGCGGCTCTCCGTTGCCACTTCCGTTCCCGAGGGGGGAGTCGTCCTCGGGCGCGGGCATCTCAGTCGACCCGGGAGGCCTTGCGCATGGCCACCCGTGCGGCGTCCAGGGTGCGTGCCACGTCCCGGGGCTTGTGGGCCAGCGACAGGAAGGCGGCCTCGAAGCGGGACGGCGGCAGGTAGATGCCCTGGTCGAGCATCGCCGAGAAGAACCTGCGGAAGCGGGCGTCGTGGGACTGCTGGCTGTCCGCGTAGCTCGTGACCGGGCCGGGGTGGAAGAAGAAGCCGACCATGCCGCCCCGGTATCCGGCCGTGAAGGGAACGCCTTCGTCCTTCGCGATCTCCACCAGGCCGCTCGTCAGCTGCTGGCCGAGCGCGGAGAGCTTGTCGTAGACGCCGGGCTCCTCGAGCTGGCCCAACGTCTCGAGGCCTGCCGCGACGGCCAGCGGATTTCCCGAGAGGGTGCCCGCCTGGTAGACGTCGCCCTCGGGCGCGATGCGCTCCATCCAGTCGCGCCGCCCACCGTACACGGCCGCGGGGAGGCCGCCGCCCACCACCTTGCCCAGGGTCGTGAGGTCGGGCTTCACGTCATAGAGCTGCTGGGCGCCGCCGTGCGCCACCCGGAAGCCCGTCATCACCTCGTCGAAGAGCAGCAGCGCGCCGTGGGCGTCGCACAGCTCGCGCAGGCCCGCGAGGAAGCCGTCGACCGGCGGGATGGAGCCCATGTTGCCCGCGATGGGCTCGAGCAGCACGCAGGCCAGCTCGTCCCCCCAGCGCTCGAAGGCCTGCTGCACGGCATCCAGGTCGTTGAAGGGCGCCAGCACCGTCAGCTCCGTCATCGCCTCGGGCACGCCGGGCGAGCCGGGGATTCCCAGGGTGGCGACCCCGCTGCCCGCACCCACCAGCAGGCCGTCGGAGTGGCCGTGGTAGCAGCCGTCGAACTTCAGGATGCGGTCGCGCCCGGTCACGCCGCGCGCGAGCCGGATGGCGCTCATGACCGCCTCGGTGCCCGACGACACCATGCGCATCTTCTCGAGCGAAGGCACGGCACGCGTCACGGCCTCCGCGAGCAGCGTCTCGCGTTCGGTCGGCGCGCCGAAGCTCGTGCCCTTGGCCATCGCCTCGCGCACGGCCCGCAGCACGGCGGGGTTCGCGTGACCGAGGATCAGCGGGCCCCAGGAGCCCACGTAGTCGATGTACTCGTTGCCATCGACGTCGTAGAGGAAGGCTCCCTTGCCGCGCTCCACGAAGGGCGGCGTCCCGTCCACCGACCCATAGGCGCGCACGGGGCTGTTCACCCCACCGGGCAAGCGCTTCTTCGCCTGGCGCAGCAGGCGCTTCGACTCGGTGAGCTTCGGCATGCTAGGCGTCGTCTCCGTCTGCTCCGTCTGCAGGTTCGGCCTCGTCGGCAGCGGCGTCCGACGTGGTCTCGCTGGCGGCGCTCTGCGCCTCGGCCGCGGCCTGGCGGGCCTCGTCGCCCTCCGCCAGCCGCGCGATGGAGACCAGGGTCTCCTCGGCGCCCAGGTCCATGATGCGCACGCCCTGGGTGTTGCGTCCCATCACCGAGATGCCGTTGGCCGCACAGCGCAGCACCTTGCCCCCGTTGGTGATGAGCATCAGCTGGTCCTCGTCGACCACCTGGGCGACCCCCACCACCGGTCCGTTCCGGGCGGTGGTCTTGATGGTGATGATCCCGGAGCCGCCCCTGTTCTGGACCCGGTAGTCGTCCAGCGGGGTGCGCTTCCCGTAGCCCCGCTCGGTGATGGTGAGGATGGTCGCGCCGGGGATCAGCACCTCCATGCCCACCACCTCGTCGTCGCCGGACACGTTGATGCCCCGGACGCCGGTGGCCGTGCGCCCCATGGCGCGCACCTGGTCCTCGTCGAAGCGGATCGACTTGCCGCCCTTGCTGGCCAGGATGACCTGGTTGTGGGCGCGGGTGCGACCCACGCCGATCAGCTCGTCGCCGTCGCCGAGATTGATGGCGATGATGCCGCTGCGACGCGGATTCGAGTAGGCGGAGAGCGGCGTCTTCTTGACCACGCCCTTGCGGGTGGCCAGCAGGATGGATTCGCCCTCGATGTCTTCGAAGCTGCGCACGGGCAGCATGGTCTGCACCCGCTCGCCTTCCTTCAGGTTCAGGACGTTGACGATGGCCTTGCCCCGGGCCGCGCGGCCGAGCTGCGGCAGCTCGTGGACCTTGAGCCAGTAGACCCGCCCGATGTTGGTGAAGAAGAGCAGGTAGGCGTGGGTGGAGGCGACGCCCAGGTGCTCGACGAAGTCGTCGTCCCGGGTCTCCATGCCCCGCGCGCCCTTGCCGCCGCGACGCTGCTGGCGGTAGAGGGTGATCGGGTTGCGCTTGATGTAGCCCTTGTGGGACAGGGTGACGACCATGTCCTCTTCGGCGATCAGGTCCTCGGTGGAGATGCCCTCGACGGCGCCGGTGATCTCGGTGCGCCGCTCGTCGCCGAAGCGCTCGGCCACCTCCTCGACCTCTTCGACGACCACGTCCAGGATGCGACTGTCGCTGGCCAGCAGACCGCGCAGGTCGGCGATCTTCGCCCGCAGCTCCTCGAGCTCGTCGAGCACCCGCTGGCGCTCCATGGCGGTCAGCGCGCGCAGGCGCATGTCGAGGATGGCCTGGGCCTGGCGCTCGCTGAGGTCGAAGCGCTCCATCAGGGCGCTGCGCGCGACGGCCGCCGACTCGCTCTCGCGAATCAGCGCGATGATGGCGTCGAGGTTGTCGAGGGCGATCGCGAAGCCCTCGAGGATGTGCGCCCGCGCCTCGGCCTGGCTGAGGTCGTAGATGGTGCGGCGGATGACGACTTCCTTGCGGAAGTCGACGAAGTGCTGGATGCAGGCCTGCATGCCCAGGGTCTGCGGCCGGTTGTTGACCAGCGCCAGCAGGTTGACGCCGAAGGTCGATTGCAGGGGCGTCATCTTGTAGAGCTGGTTGAGGATCACCTCCTCGGGCGCGTCGCGCTTCAGCTCGATGACGATGCGCATGCCCTCGCGGCTCGACTCGTCGCGCAGGTCGGTGATGCCCTGGATCTTGCCGTCGCGCACCAGCTCGGCGATGCGCTCGAGCAGCATCGACTTGTTGACCTGGTAGGGGATCTCCTCGACGACGATGCGCATGCCGCGCTTCGTCTCCTCGAAGTCGGCCCGGGCGCGCAGGGTCAGGTGTCCGCGGCCCGTGCGGTAGTAGCTGCGCACGCCCTCGGTGCCGCACAGGAGCGCACCGGTCGGGAAGTCCGGGCCAGGCATCCGCTCGAGGATGTCGTCGACCGTGCAGTCCGGGTTGCGGGCCACGTGCACGATGGCGGCCGTGAGCTCCTTCAGGTTGTGGGGCGGGATGTTGGTCGCCATGCCCACCGCGATGCCCGACGAGCCGTTGGCGAGCAGGTTCGGGAAGCGGCTCGGCAAGACCACCGGCTCTTCCATCGAGCCGTCGAAGTTGGGCTCGAACTCGACCGTCTCGCGGTCGATGTCCTGCAGCATCACCTCGGCCAGGGCGTCGAGCCGCGCCTCGGTGTAGCGATAGGCGGCGGCCGAGTCGCCGTCGATGGATCCGAAGTTGCCCTGGCCGTCCACCAGCGGGTACCGCAGGGAGAAGTCCTGGGCCATCCGCACCATCGACTCGTAGACCGCCGAGTCGCCGTGGGGGTGGTAGTGCTTGAGGACCTCGCCCACCACGCCGGCGGACTTCGAGTAGGGCCGGTTGCTGAGCAGCCCCTCCTGGTTCATCGCGTAGAGGATGCGGCGATGGACGGGCTTCAGACCGTCGCGCACGTCCGGCAGCGCGCGGCTGACGATGACCGACATCGCATAGGCGAGGAACGAGGAGCGCACCTCGTCCTCGATGGCGATCGGCTCCATGCCGCCTTCGGGCGGCGGGGGCGGCTGGACGGGTCCGTCGTCGTCGCCGCCCGGCCCGTCGGGGCCGTCGGCTTCCAGCTCGGCGTCTTCGTAGGATTCGTCTGACATGGGTTCGCGGGCCTGGCTGCTGGGAGGGGGTGGGCGTGTCGCGGGTTGCGGGACGCGCGGAGGAGGGTGGGAGGGGCGCGGCTAGACGTCGAGGTTCCGAACGTTGAGCGCGTTCTCCTCGATGAAGTTGCGTCGCGGCTCGACGACGTCGCCCATCAACATGGTGAAGACCTCGTCGGCCTCGACGGCGTCCTCGACCTGCACCTGCAGCAGCGTGCGGGTGTCGACGTTCATCGTCGTCTCTTCGAGCTGGTCGGGGTTCATCTCCCCGAGCCCCTTGTAGCGCGAGATCGCGACGCCCTTGCTGCCGCGCTTGAGCAGCGTCGCCAGCAGGCGCGCGCCGGTCGCGAAGCTCTCGCTCTCCGCGCCGTCGCCCACCGCCAGCCGGTAGGGAGAGGCGCCCAGGGACTCCATCTCCTCCTGCAGGCGCGCCATGCGCTGGTGGTCGTTGCCGTTCAGGAACTCGCGGTCGAACACCACCGACAGCGCCTGTCCGGCACGCCGCGTGCGAGCCACCAGCCGGTGACCGCCCTGGGAGTGGGGCTCGAGCGAGAACTCGATGGGGTCGGCCTCGGGCTCCATGCGCGCGAACTCGGCCTGGATGGCTTCCGCGACGGGTCCCGTCAGGCGATCGCCGTCCTCGAAGTCCTCGGCCTGCGGCACGCCGGCGCGCACCGCGGCGTCGGCGACGCGCTCGTCCACCATGCGCAGGGCCAGACGGTCGAGCACCTTCTGGTAGCCGCTGGCGGCGTGGAGAAGCTGCTTGAGGTCGTGCTCCTCGAGCGGCACGCTGGCGCCCTCGGCAGTCACCGACGCGTTCGAGAGCGCCAGGCCGAGCAGGTACTCCTCGAGCGCCGGCTCGTCCTTCAGGTAGCGCTCGCTGCGCCCGCGCTTCGCCTTGTAGAGCGGCGGCTGCGCGATGTACACGTAGCCCGCCTCGAAGAGCTCCTTCATCTGGCGGTAGAAGAAGGTCAGGAGCAGGGTGCGGATGTGGCTGCCGTCCACGTCCGCGTCGGTCATGATGATGATCTTGTGGTACCGCACCTTGTCGACGTCGAAGTCGGGGCGGATGCCCGCGCCGATGGCGGCGATGATGGCCTGGATCTCCGCGCTCGAGAGCACCCGGTCCTGCCGCGCGCGCTCGACGTTCAGGATCTTGCCGCGAATCGGCAGGATGGCCTGGGTGGCGCGGTCCCGGCCCTGCTTGGCGGTGCCCCCCGCCGAGTCGCCCTCGACGATGAAGAGCTCGCACTTGCTGGGATCGCGGTCCTGACAGTCCGCGAGCTTGCCGGGCAGGCTGAAGCTCGAGAGCGCGCCCTTGCGGCGCGCCAGGTCGCGGGCCTTGCGGGCGGCCTCGCGGGCGCGCGCGGCGTCCACCACCTTGGCGATGATGGGCTTCGCGACGCGCGGGTTCGCCTCCAGGAAGTCGCCCAGGTCCTCGTAGACGATGCCCTCGACGATGCCCCGCATCTCGCTGGTGCCGAGCTTGGCCTTGGTCTGCCCCTCGAACTCGGGCTGCGGCAGCTTCACGGAGATGACGGCGGTGAGGCCCTCCCGCAGGTCGTCGCCGCTCACGCTGTCGGCCTTGTCCTTGCCCCCGCCCTTGGCCTGGCTCTGCAGGTAGCGGTTGATGGCCCGGGTGAGCGCGGTGCGGAAGCCGATCAGGTGGCTGCCACCCTCGACGGTGTTGATGTTGTTCGCGAACGAGAAGACCGACTCGTTGTAGGAGTCGTTGTATTGCAGGGCGACCTCGACGCTGACCTCCACCTCGCGCCCCTGCTGGCTCATCTTGCGCTTGCCGGCCATCAGGATGGGGGGCACGTGGAGGGGCGAGCGGCTGGCGTTCAGGTGCTCGACGAAGGAGACGATGCCGCCCTCGTAGCAGAAGTCGTGGCTCTTCTCGGCGCGCTCGTCGGTGATGACGATGCGGACGCCGGCGTTCAGGAAGGAGAGCTCGCGCAGCCGCTTCGAGAGCACGTCGAACGAGAACTCGACACTCTGGAAGATCTCGGGGTCGGGGCTGAAGTTGACGATGGTGCCGGTCGCCGTGGTATCCCCCGATTCTTCGAGGGGGCCGGTGGGGTTGCCGCGGTCGTAGCTCTGGCGCCAGACCTTGCCGTCGCGCCGGACCTCCACCTGCATGGCGGTGGAGAGCGCGTTCACCACCGAAACGCCGACGCCGTGGAGCCCGCCCGAGACCTTGTAGCTGTTCTCGTCGAACTTCCCGCCCGCGTGCAGGGTGGTCATGACGACCTCGAGGGCCGGACGGTTCTCGCTCTTGTGCATGTCGACGGGGATGCCGCGACCGTCGTCGGTCACCGTCACGCTGCCGTCGGTGTGCAGGGTGACGGTGATCTCCTTGCAGAAGCCCGCGAGCGCCTCGTCGATGGCGTTGTCGACGACTTCGTAGACCAGGTGATGGAGCCCATCGGGACCGGTGGTCCCGATGTACATGGCGGGTCGCTTGCGGACAGGCTCGAGGCCTTCCAGGACCTCGATCGAACTGGCGTCGTAGCTCACGCGCTCTCTCTCACCCTCTTGCGCCTGTGTTGCGTGTCCCGACCTGCGTCAGGCGCTCGTTCTCGTCTCTGTTGCGTCGCCGTCGGCTTCACCACGACGCGACGCCGCGGGGTCGGTTCCGGTTTCGGACGTGACCGGGTCGCGGGAGCGATCCGGTGCCGGGGATGGCAGCTTGCACCGCCGAGGCGATCGGGAGAGTAGTGAATGTCCAAGTACACGGAAAGACTGAAAATTCCGGTCCGGCGAGGGTCGGCGGACCGACACCCGGAAGACACCGGATAAGAAGCACCTGCGACCGTGGATCCCCAGGGGTTCCCCGCAGGCGGCGGGCTCAGGCGGGCGTGGAGGAACGGCTCTCGCGGCTGGATCCGGGCGTGGACGGGGTCTTCGCGGAGTGGACCGGCGACCCGTCAGATCCGCATCGGCATCACGACGGCCAGGGTGTCCTCGTCGTCGGTCGGTACGAGCTGGGCGGGCGACAGGTCGTCCTGCAGGCCGAATCGCACCTCCTTGGCACCGGATACGGAGAGCGCATCGAGCAGGTACTTGGAGTTGAATCCGATCGTCAGGGTCTCGCCCGCGTAGTCGATGTCGAGCTCCTCGCGCGCGTCGCCCAGGTCCGGATTGCTCGAGGTGATGACCAGCTTGCCGTCCGCCAGCTCGAGGGTGACGGCGCGGCTTCGCTCGGACGAGAGCAGCGACACGCGTCGCAGGGCGTGCAGCAGCGGATCCGCGGCCAGCACCACGTGGCGCTCGAGCTTGCTGGGAATCACCTGCTGATAGTTGGGAAACTCCCCCTCGATCAGTCGCATCACGAGGGTGACACTTCCACGTTTCGCGAGGCCGTTGTTGCCCTCGAAGGCGAGCTCGATCTCGTCGGCGTCGTCTTCGTCGACGAGGCGCTTGAGCTCGGCGAGTCCCTTGCGCGGAATGATGACCCCGCTCGCCAGCGCCTTGGCGTCTTCGCCCACGGCGCGATCCACGCAGGCGAGCCGGTGCCCGTCGGTCGCGACCATGCGCAGCTTGCCGCCGTCGAGCACCTCCAGGTACACGCCGTTGAGGTTGTAACGGGTCTCGTCCACCGATGCGGAGTACATCGTCCGCTCGATCATCTGTCCCAGGGTGACCGCCGGCATCGGAACGACCTTCTCCGGCGTGAAGGTCGGCAGGGTCGGATACTCCTCCGCGGCCGTACCTGCGAGCGTGAATTCGGCTCTCGCGCAGCGGATCGTGAGGTATGCGTTCGGCGTCGATTCGAGGTGTACGAGCTCGTCGGGAAGCTCGCGGGTGATCTCGAAGAGCTTCTTCGCCGAGATGGTCAGCGATCCCTCTTCCTGGACCTCGGCGGGATGCAGTCCCCGAATTCCCACCTCGAGATCGGTGGCGGCGAGCTCGAGCCTGCCTTCGTCCCCCGAGCCACTGGCTTCGAGGAGCACGTTGGCGAGGATCGGCATCGAGTTCCGCTTCTCGACGATGGCCTGGATGCGTGCGAGTCCACGGGTGAGTTCGGCTTTGGTGATCGCGAGCTTCATGCTCTTGTTCCTACTGTTCTATAAGAAGTAAAGAGAAAGCAGTAACAGTCGGTGGGGACAGAACGACAGAACGCGCCGAGTCGCGCGTGGTCGAACCGCTTTCGTGTTTGTCGGACGTGTCGGGAGGGACCGGGTTTCGGCACCGATCCGACACGGTCTGCACGGGATGGCTGACTTCCGGGTCGCCAGGTGCACTCGCTGGCCGCGATGACGCACCGGAATTGTCGTCAGTCTACCACGCGGCCGGTCGGCCAAGCGGTGAATCGGTGCGCGGCAGCGCGACGTCGCGGCAACGCTGCCGTGCGAGAGGAGCGGGCGCCGAGAGCAAGTGCGCAACCGGTGTTTCAGAATTCGGAACGTGCCTGGGGAGCGGGGGCGCTGCGTGAACCTCCGGTCGCGCCAGCCGGGCAGCTTCCGGGCGCTGGCGTCGGGTCTTCACGCGGCCTGGCGGGGCCGTTGACATCGAGTCGCGGAAACGGATACTTGCGCACCTCCCGGCCCCGGGGCCGAGCTCTGCCGGCTGATCTCGCCGGTACCTGGCCAGGTTGCCCGGGCCCGTACCCCAACCCTGAATCCCCATCCCTCGACCCACGACATCGGGGGACTCGCATCAGGACCCCGCACCTCTCGCGGTGTCCGTAGAAGGAGGGCTCGGAATGAAGCGCACCTATCAGCCGAGTCGAATCAAGAGACTTCGCAAGCACGGGTTCCGAGCCCGAATGAAGACCCGCGGGGGCCGCGCCATCCTCAAGCGGCGCCGAATGAAGGGGCGCAAGCGCCTCTCCGTCTCGGTCGGCTCGAAGTAGTCGCGGCGTGACGTCCGAGCGCCTGAGGCGGTCGGATCGGCTCCTGGTCTCGCGCGACTTCGCCCGCGTCGGCAGGCAGGGCGCGCGGCAGACCTCTCGCGAGTTCGTGATGCTGGTGGCACCCGCGCGCATCCACGAAGCGCGCAGGACATCGGCTCCGGTCCGACGCATCGGAATCACCGCCAGCCGCAAGGTCGGTAACGCGGTCGTGCGCAACCGCGTCAAGCGCGGGGTGCGCGAGTGGTTCCGGCGCGGTCGCGGCGCGCTCCCCGCAGACGTGGACGTCGTGGTGATCGCGCGCCGGGACGCCGCGGGCCTCTCTGGCGCCGAGCTCGAGGGCAGGCTCGACGAGCTGGCGCGCAGGGTGTCGGGAAAGCATGAGCGTGGCTGAAGACACCCATCCTGGGAGGGCTCGAGCCAGCCTGCTGGCTCGCCTGCTGATCGGCGTTCTCGTCCTGTATCGCCGCGTCATCTCGCCCCTGCTGGGGCCGCACTGCCGCTTCCACCCGACCTGCTCCCGCTACGCGATCGACGCGATCCGGAGCCACGGCGCACTCCGTGGGAGCTGGCTCGCCGCGAGACGGGTCGCACGATGTCACCCGTTCCATGCCGGCGGCCTGGACCCCGTACCGTGAGGCCCTGAGCGATGGATCGGAACACCATCCTGGCGATCGCCCTCTCGATCGCCGTCTACAGCGTGTGGCTGGGCTACCAGTCGAGCCTTCAGCCGCCCCCTGACGCAGCGCCCGCGTCAAGCGAGCTCCTTGCCGCAGACGGCGGGAGTGTCGACCAGGCCGAGCCCACGGGCGTCATCGATGACGCGGATGACGCGCGCGTCATGAATGACGCAGATGATGCTGCCGCGTCAACGGAGACGTCGCTCCCCGGCGAGCGCCCGCGTCCCGCCGTGGCCCGGGTCGAGCCCTGGAAGGGCGTCATCGAGGGGGAGCGCTTCGTCGCGCAGCTCTCGAACCGGGGTGCCTCGCTGACGGGCTGGACGCTGCGTGACTTCCAGCAGATCGAGAACGGCTCCGAGGCCGGACCCATCGAGCTCGTCAACGCCCCCGCGGGAACGCCGGGGGCCCTCACGATGCCCTTCGAGGACCTGGGGCTCGGGGATCTGTCGGGGGAGCTCTTCGAGGTCGAGTCCCATGGCCGCGACAGCGTGGCGTTCCGGCTGGAGCGCGGCGGCCTGGAGATCCGGAAGCGGTACGCCTTCGACCTTTCCGGGTACGGGTTCGAGATGACCGTCGAGGTGCGGAACGGATCCGGGCACCTGGTGGCTCCGGACTTCACGGTCGCGTGGCCGGCCGCCCAGCGCGAGGGCAACGACTACACCGAGCAATCGGTGGTGGTCCTGCACGCCGAGGACCTGTCCCGGGAGCAGATCGCCTCGGTGGGGGGCTCGGGGTTCATGGGGATCGGCGCCAGCGACGCGGGGCTGGTCTTCCGGGACGTGAGCTGGGCAGGGGTCGACCTCAAGTACTTCGCCTCGGTGCTGCTCCCGAGCGACACGGAGGGAACCCGGGCGGAGTTCGAGTCCCTCGAGGAGGGTCAGGCCGCGGTGACCCGACTCGCCTATCCGCCCGCCGAGCTCGCGCCCGGGCAGTCGATCTCGCGCAGCTGGCAGGCCTTCCTCGGGCCCAAGCAGCCGGCGATCCTGGAGCAGATCGGCCGAGGCCTCGAACGCTCGGTCGACCTGGGATACTCGTGGTTCGAGCCGCTCACCCTCTTCTTCCAGTGGCTCATCCACGTCTGCTACGGGATCGTGCCGAACTACGGCTGGTCGATCATCCTGATCACGATCCTCGTTCGCGTCGCCATGCTGCCGATCATGAACCGGCAGATGCGCTCGATGGAGAAGATGCGCGCCCTGCAGCCGCGCATGAAGGAGATCCAGGAGAAGTTCGCGGACGACCGCCAGAAGCAGTCCGAGGCGATGATGGCCCTCTACAAGGAGACGGGCGTCAATCCCCTGGGCGGCTGCCTGCCGATGCTGCTCCAGTTCCCGGTGTTCATCGGCCTCTTCTTCGCGTTGCAGAGCTCCTTCGACCTGCGCCAGGCGCCCTTCATCCTGTGGATCGACGACCTGTCGGCCCCGGAGATGCTCTTCGCCGTTCCGGGCCTCGACTTCCCGATCCGGCTGCTGCCGATCATCATGGGCGGGTCGATGATCCTGCAGCAGAAGCTCACGCCCACGACCGTGGACCCGAGCCAGCAGATGATGATGATGGTCATGATGCCCGTCATGATGACCGTGCTCTTCTACCAGTTTCCTTCGGGCCTGGTCCTCTACTGGATGGTCAGCAACTTCCTCGGCATCGCCCATCAGCTGCTGATCGGGCGGCGCATGAAGGCCGAAGCCGCCGCCTAACGAGCGAGCGCTCGGGGTGCGCCGCGTGCGCGCGCGAGACGCTCGCCCAACTCTTCCACCCTCAAACCCTCCGGAGTTTCCATGTCGTACGATGCAACCGCCGAGCCCAACGAGTTCGTCGGAGAGAGCCGCGAAGAAGCCGTCAGCAAGGCGGCGGCGTTCTTCGGTACCGAAGAGTCCGAGCTGAACGTCAAGCAGCCCGCCGATGTGTTCGGCCTCGGGGCGCGCGTGGTCGTCGTGGCGGTCCCGAAGGACCTGGGCGGCCGGAAGCCGCCGGGAGGCGGCGGCGGACGCGATCGGGACCGCGACCGCGGCGATCGGGGGCGGGGTCGCGATCGGGAGCGTGGTCGCGGCGGCCGGGACCGGGGTCGGGACCAAGAACGCGAACGTGATCGCAAATCTACCGAGCGAGCCCCAGCTGCGGAAGCCGTCGATTCCAAGGGCACGGCGACCGGTGACCTGACCGGCGTGGGCGAGTACGTGCTGGGAATCGTCGAGCGGATGAGCCTGGGCAACTTCGAGATCACCGAGAGCGAGGAGGACGAGTTCGTCGTCATCCAGCTCGAGGGCCAGGCGGCCGACCAGCTGGGCATCCAGGACCGTGCGATCGGTGCCCTGCAGCTGCTCGTCAACCAGGCCGCGATGCGTCTCGACGAAGACCACAAGCGGGTGGTGCTGGACTGTGAGGGCGACGCCTCCCAGCGCGAGTCCTTCCTCGAGCGGACCGCCGGGCGCGCCGCGAGCCGCGCGCGCGACACGGGCCGCTCCGTGGCACTCGATCCCATGAACGGTCGGGATCGCCGCATCCTGCATGTGGCCGTCCGGGATCTGGAGGGCGTCGTGACCATGAGCGTCGGCAGCGGCCGCTACCGCCAGGTGGTGATCGTGCCGGAGGGCGCCCCCGAGTACGACGAAGCGCTCGCCGCAGCCAGAGAGGCCGAGGCACGCAGCTAGGCGGGTCCGCACCCCGTGCAGACCCGCTCGCAAGCGAGACCGGCGCGCTCGGGCGCCATGGGCTCTCCCCAAGGCCTCTTCGACCCGCAACGGATCGGCAGCACGTTCCACGCGGAACGTGCGCCGTCCGCTGGGGTTCCACGGGGAACTCCGTGAACGAGTCCCTCCAGGCCCTGGTCGAGACGGGTCTCGCCGAGCTCGGGATCGAGCCCACGTCCGGCACCGTCGAGCGTCTCGCCGAGCTCGCGCGCTGCGTGGAGGACTGGGGGCGAAGCCTCAATCTGACGGGTCACCGGGACGCCGAGGCGGTGACTCGTCGGCTCGTGCTGGACGCCGCTGCGCTCGTCCAGGCGCTGCCCCGGGTGCCGTCGTACGCGGACCTCGGGTCTGGCGCGGGCTTTCCGGGCCTCCCGATCGCGATCCTCGACCCCGACGCGACGGTGGTGCTCGTGGAGGCGAGGGAGCGGAGGCACCACTTCCAGCGGCACGTCGTGCGATCCCTCGGCCTCGAGAACGTGCGGCCGATCCGGGGCCGCATCGAGGAGGCCGAGCCGGTGCCCTCCGATCTGGTGCTCGCCCAGGCCGTGGCCCCACCCGGATCGCTCGTCGAGTGGATGCGGAGGTGGGCGGTGCCCGGCGGCCTGCTGGCCGTTCCGGGTGGAACGTCGCCGCGCAAAGTCGACGTCCCGGACCTGGCGGACGCTCGCAACGCCTCCTACCAGGTGCCCCTGGGCGGACCCACGCGCACCGTCTGGATCGCGCGGCTCGGCTGATCGCGACGCACCTTCGCCAACCGCCGCCCACCACCTCCCACCACCACCCGGGGAAGGCCCTCGACCCGAGCCTTCGCTCAGGCCAGCCTCGCGCGAAAAAGCGCAGCCACGCTGCCTGTCGCGTGGACGGGCCCCGAAGCCGTGTGGTACCTATCCGGTCGGGTTCCGGGGGGGCCAGGATGATGACCACGCGAAGCCGAGTGATCGCCGTCGTCAACCAGAAGGGGGGTGTGGGTAAAACCACTACAGCGGTGAATCTCGCCGCCTGCTTTGCAGCCTCCGAACGGTCGACGCTTCTCATCGACATGGACCCCCAGGGGAATGCCTCCAGCGCATTCGGCGTCGTGGATGTCCCGCGGCAGGTCTACGACGCCCTGATCGGCCGATGTGTCCTGAAGGAGGCCGTCCAGCCGACCGCCCTGAGCCACCTGCATCTGGTGCCGGCGGGTCCCGACCTGGTGGGTGCCGAGATCGAGCTGGTCTCGGCCATGAGTCGCGAGCAGCGGCTCGCCAGCGCGCTCGCCGACTCGCGCGAGTCGTACGACATCGTGGTCGTCGACTGCCCGCCTTCGTTAGGCCTGCTGACCCTAAACGCGCTGACGGCCGCCGACGCCATCCTGATCCCGCTGCAGTGCGAGTACTACGCGCTCGAGGGTCTCGCGCGATTGATGGAGACCGTGACGCTGGTGCAGCGCCACCTGAACCCGAGCCTCGAGCTGCAGGGCATCGCGCTCACGATGGTCGACATGCGCAACAACCTGAGTCGCCAGGTCGAGGCAGAGGTGCGCAGCCACTTCGGTGACAAGGTCTACCGCACGCGCATTCCGCGGAACGTTCGGCTCAGCGAGGCGCCGAGTCACGGCAAGCCGATCATCCTCTACGACATCCACTCCCGTGGAGCGACCGCCTACCTGCGACTCGCCGAAGAGGTGCTCGCGGGAATCGGTCAGGGTGCGAGCCGGACTCCGCCGCAGCTCGCCGAGCCCGTGGAGAGCGCGCCCGAGGTGGAGATCTCGCAGGCAGCGGTGCTCGAGAGCGCCATCGAGGAGAGCGAGATCGAGGCAACCCCCGCGCTGGGCGCCGCGTCGGCCGCGAGCCTCGGCTCCGCGACCGATCCCATGGAGGCCGACACGCTTCCCGAGCTCGAGAGCGAGCCGGAGCGGTCGTCGCACGGCGAGACGAACCCGCTGCCGCGTTCCTTCGATCGTGAGGGCCCGCGCGGATGAGCTCGCCCCGCAACGCATTGGGCCGGGGCCTGGGCGCGCTGCTCCCGAAGGCACCCGAGCCGGCGCCGGCGGTCCAGGAGGAATCGCCGGAGCCGCAGGCCCGACCGCAGTCGGCGACCGACGCCGAGGGCGCCGCACCGCCCGCGCGAAGCGGGCTGCCGCGGATTCCGATCGATCGCATCGACCCCAACCCCGATCAGCCGCGACGCGTCTTCGATCCCGAACGTCTGCGCACCCTGTCCGAGTCCATCGCGCGCAGTGGTCTGCTGCAGCCCATCGTCGTGCGGCGTGCCGGAGAACGCTACGAGCTGATCGTCGGCGAGCGGCGCTGGCGTGCGTCCCAGCAGGCCGGGCTCGAGACGATTCCCGCCGTCGTGGCCGACGTCGACCCGGCCGATCGGCTCGAGCTCGCAATCGTCGAGAACGTCCAGCGCCACGACCTGAATCCGATCGAGCTCGCGCACGCGTACCGGGCGCTCGCGGACCGCGGTGCCACCCAGGACCAGATCGGACAGCGCGTCGGCCGCGACCGCTCGAGCGTCGCCAACCACCTGCGCCTGCTCGATCTCTCGGTCGAGATCCAGGAGGCCGTCGAGTCCTCCCGGATCAGCATGGGGCATGCGAAGGCCCTGCTGCAGGTGGGCGAGCCCGAGCGCCGCCAACAGCTATGCGAACGCGTTCTCCGAGAGGGTCTCTCGGTTCGTGAGACCGAGAAGGCCGGTCGCGACATCGCCGGCCCCTCGCCGAGCGGCGGTGCGCGGCGCGCGCGGCCGACCCGGTCCGAGGCGAAGGCGGCGGGCGACCCCCACCTGCGCAACCTGCAGGACATCCTCCAGCAACACTTCCAGAGCCGGGTCCGCATTCTCGGCAGCGGCGATGGCGGGCGGCTCGAGATCGAGTACGGGAGCGGCGAAGAGCTGGACCGGATCTCCCGCCTGATCCTCGAGGGCCTCTGAGCCGTGGGCGCCCCCGCACAACCCTCAGCGCCCGCCGCCAGCTCCGAGCCCCGGATGACGCGCTCGGCCGCTCCTGCGGGAGCCCCGCGCCAGGCCCCCGCGGCGGAGGGCCCCGACACGGGCCCCGCCATCGTCCCCGAGTCCGCTCGCTTCGAGGGGTTGGTGACCTTCCGGGGTCGCGCCCAGGTGGACGGCGAGATCGAGGGCGAGGTGCTGTGCCGCGGGTGTCTGCGGGTAGGCGAGACCGGCCGCGTGGTGGGCACCGTCGAGGCCGACGAGCTGGTGGTGGAGGGGGTGCTGGAGGGGGAAGCCACCGCCCGAAGCCGGATCGAGCTCGCCCCCACGGCGCGGGTCGAGGGCACCATCCGAGCTCCGCGCCTGCAGCTGGCCGAGGGATGCGTGCTGGAAGGCCGCTGCGAGACCACCCCCGAAGCCCCCTGACGCCCTGAGAACCGGGAGTCCCGAAGCGCGGCGTGAGTCTGGAAACGGGGGCCCTGGGGCCTGAAAGCCGGGAGTCCCGACCCCCCGGCGTGTTTGGCAATTGGGGGGCCACAGGCCCTGACGACCGGGAGCCCCGAAGCGATGCGCGAGTTTGGCAGTCGGGGGCCAGCGGCCCCCACTGCCCGCCCATGCAGCGTTTCGATGCGTTGTGGCAAGGCACCGGGAACGCTTTCGTTTCGGCCCTCCCGAGCGGCTCGCGTCGCCCTGAGAGACGTTCGTCCGCAGTTCCGCGCCGGGTATCGCACCTGGAAGCGGGCCTCGAGCGGCTCGGGTCCCGAAAGCCCTGGAGAGATTCGACCTTGACGTGGCAAGCGCGCACCGTGGTGCCCGTGTTCGTGTCGGCGGTGGCTGCGGCCCCTGCCCGCGCCGCTGGAAGTCTCGAGCTGACGCCGGACCTGTGGGTCACCGGCATCCTGCTCGTGTGCTTCGTGGCCATCATCTTCCCGCTCAACAGCCTGATCTTCCAGCCGCTCCTCCGGGTGATGGCCGAGCGCGAAGATCGCATCGACGGTGCCCGGACCCGCGCCACCCAGGTGCAGGAGCAGGCCGAAGAAGCCCTGGGCCGCTACGAGGAGTCGATCCGCACGGCCCACGAAGAGGTGACGGCCGCCCGGCGCGAGAAGCTCGACGCCGCTCGCAACGAGATGCAGTCGATCACGCGCGACGCCAAGGACGCCGCCGCGGGCGAGCTCTCGCGCAACCGGGAAGAGATCGGCGCATCCCTCGAAGAGGCGCGGCAGACCCTGCGGTCGAGCGCCAACGAGCTCGCGCAGGTCGCCGCCGAGCGCATCCTCGGGCGGAGCGTGTCATGAGCGGAAGCCGCGCACGCACGCTCGCACTCGCCGTCCCCGCCCTGCTGCTGGCGGGCCCCGCGCACGCCGCGGGCGGTGCCATGGAGATCGTCTGGCAGGCCGTCAACCTGCTGGTGCTGCTGGGCGTGCTCGTCTACTTCGGTCGCAAGCCGATCGTGAACTTCTTCGCCGATCGCCGCAGCCAGATCCAGACCGATCTCGAAGAGTCCGCGCGTCTGCTCGAGACGGCCGAGTCGCGCTATGCGGAGTGGCAGCGGAAGCTGATCGAGCTCGACCAGGAGACCCAGACCATAAAGAGCGATGGCGTGAGAAACGCCGAGCGCGACGCCCAGACGATCCTGGCCGATGCCCGCGCGGCTGCCGAGCGCATCGAGCGCGACGCCAAGGCCGCCATCGAGCAGGAGCTGCGCCGCGCGCAAGGCGAGCTCCGCGCCGAGGCGGTGGTGCTGGCGACGCAGATGGCCGAGCAGATCCTCGAGCAGCAGCTGGCCAGCGCCGACCACGAGCGCCTGCTCGACGACTTCATCGGCAGCGTCGAGTCCCGCCAGGAGGCGAGCTGATGCCCAGCTCCGCAGCGGCCCGTCGCTACGCGCGGGCACTCTTCGGTCTCGCCAAGGAAGAAGGGCGATCGAGCGAGGTGAGTGGAGAGCTCGACACCCTGGCGGCGCTCTTCGAGCAGAGCCCCGAGCTCCGCGAGGCGCTCATCATCCCGCTCTATCCGGTGCGCGAGCGGCTGGCCGTGCTGAAGGCCGTCGCGGCCGCCGAGAGCCTCTCCACCCTCACCCGGAACTTCTACTCCTTCCTGATCGAGCAGCGTCGCATGGTCGACTTCGCGGGCATCCGCGAGGAGTACGCGCGGCTGGTCGATCGCGACTCGGGCGTCGTCACCGCCGAGGTGGTCAGCGCGAGTCCCCTCGACGAGGCCCGGCAGGAACGCCTGCGTCGCGCCCTCTCCGAGCGCACCGGCCTGGAGGTCAAGCTCGACCTCGCGGTCGACGACAGCCTTGTCGGCGGCGCCGTGGCGAAGGTGGGCGACCTCGTCTTCGACGGCAGCATCCGCGCGCAGCTGGACGGCTTGCGCGCCAACCTCACGAAGGGATCCTGAGCGATGAACATCAAGCCCGGTGAGATCACCGACATCCTCCGCCGCGAGATCCGCGAGTACGACAGCGAGATCGACGTTGCCGAGACCGGCCGCGTGCTGATGGCCGGCGACGGCATCGCCCGCGTCTACGGGCTCGAGAACGCGCTGGCCGGCGAGCTGGTGGAG
>JANQSB010000138.1 GCA_028284295.1 Myxococcota bacterium
ATCGCGTCGGGCGGTGCCTGGCGGGGTCTGCAGCGCGCGGCGACGATCCAGGTCCTCGAGCCGCATCTGTTCGCGGCGAACCCGGGCCTCGGGCTGGCCCGGGCGGGCCAGGCTCTGGTCGGTCTCGCACCGGCGGCGGTGGCCACCGGACCGTGAGGCGCTGGGCGGCCGCATACCGGCTCCGGAGCGCACGCGCCCAGGAGGTTCCGGGCTTCCAGCTCGCGGTCGTCTCGGGCCTGCTCGGCCTCGCTGCGCTCACCGCGTCGATGCTCGGTGCGCTCGAGCTGTCGCCTGCGGCGGTCGTGACTGCCATTGCCGACTCCGACGACCCGATGCACACCGTGGTGTGGGACGTGCGCCTGCCGCGGGTGGTCTGCGGCGCCCTGGTGGGCTGCGCACTGGCGGTGGCAGGAGCGCTCCTCCAGACCGTCGTTCGCAACCCCCTGGCCGATCCCGGGCTGCTCGGCGTGACCGCGGGGGCGGGTCTGGGGGCGCTCTTCGTCCTGATCTTCGTGCCCCAGGCCGCCCACTGGGTCCCCTTCGTCGCCTTCGCGGGTGGCGCGGTCACGATCGTCGCGCTGCTGTTGCTGGCGTGGCGTCCCGGTCGCGCCATCGGCCCGTTGCGGATCATCCTCTCGGGCGTCGCCGTCCAGGCCATGCTCTTCGCGGTGCTGGCGCTCCTGACCTTCGCGTACGCGGACCGCGCGCCCGCCTTCGCTTCCTTCCTGGTCGGCTCCCTGAACGGCCTCGGCTGGTCGGACGCCCTCACCGTCGGCGTGCCGACTGCCGTCGGGCTGGTGCTGGCCCTCGTCTACCTCCGCCCCCTCGACGTCATGCTGCTCGATGACGCGAGTGCCGCCGGACTGGGACTCGGGGTGCGCACCGCGCGCATCGGCGTCTCCGGCGTCGCCGCGCTGCTGGCCGCGGGTGCCGTCAGCGTCGCGGGTCTGGTGGGCTTCGTCGGCCTGGTGGTGCCCAATGCGGTGCGTGTCTGGGCAGGTCCGGGACACGGCCTGCTGCTTCCGCTCTCGGCCGTGGGCGGCGCGGCCCTGGTGCTGCTGGCCGACACCGCGGCCCGCACGGCACTGCGCCCGCTGGAGCTGCCGGTGGGCGCCCTGCTGGCGCTGCTCGGCGGCCCCTACTTCCTCAGCCTGCTTTGGAGGAAGGTGGCGTGACGACCCCCGCCTGTCTCGAGGCCGAGAAGGTCACCCTGCGGCATCCCGGCGCGGATCGCGACAGCGTGCGCGACGTCAGCCTGGCGATCGCCCCGGGCGAGATCGTCGCGCTCGTCGGCCCGAATGGCTCGGGCAAGTCGACCCTCCTCTCCGCCCTGGGAGGCGAGGTGGTGCCGCGCGAGGGTCGCGTGCGACTCGAGGGCGACGACCTCACGCGGATTCCGCCCCGCAAGCTCGCCCTGCGAATGGCGCGGCTGCCCCAGGAGCCAGTCGCGCCCGAGGGCCTCAGCGTGGAGACCCTGGTGCAGCAGGGCCGCTATCCGCATCTGGGCGCCTTCGGAGTGGCCCGGGCCGACGACGACCGCGCCGTGCGCGACGCCCTGCGCTCGATGGAGCTCACCGACCTGCGAAGACGGCCTCTCGAGACCCTCTCCGGCGGCGAGCGCCGCCGGGCCTGGCTGGCGATGGTGCTCGCGCAACAGACCGAACTCCTGCTGCTCGACGAGCCCACCGCGGCCCTCGACCTGCGACACCAGTGGGAGCTGCTCGAGATCCTGGCGCGCATCAACCGCGACCACGGGGTGACCCTGGTGGTGTCGCTCCACGACCTCGAGCAGGCCGCCAGCCTGGCGCACCGACTGGGGATCATGCATCGCGGCCGGCTCTACGACGCCGGTGCCCCGGGGAGCTGTCTGTCGGAGGAGATGTTGCGCGACGTGTTCGCCGTCGACGCGCGCGTCCACAAGGAGGACGGGCACATGCGGGTCGACCTGCGTGGCCCGGCGGATCCCATTCGCGAGATGTAGCGGCTCGGGGAGCGAGTCGGAGAGAGATCGAAGAGAGAGAGGGGAAGCCAAGCCCATGTTCGGAAGAAAGACGCCGTCGGTCACGCCGATGCCCCGCGAGCTGCTGGAGTGGCAGGTCGCCGTACGCGCCCACACGATGGAGGAGCGCAACGGCGCGCCCCACGTGGGAGTCGCACCGCTCGTCAGCGCCAAGCAGCCCGGGTCGCCGCTGGGAGTGATCTCGCACTCGGTCATCTGCGGGCTGCTGCCCTCGCCCGAGCGCCTGGAGACCTGCACCAAGGAGTTCCGCACCCTCTACGAGTCGCGCATCGCGGACGGAGCGCGCATCGTCTACGACGCCGGTATCGATTACCTGAAGCGCTACTACGAGAGCGCGGACGACTTCGACACGGAGAGCATCACCACCCTCCTGCCGGAGGACCTCCCCGTGGTGGATGCGCTGCGCGCCGAGCCGGTCTGCGCGCTCCTCTTCTACGTCTTCGATCTGGCGGAGAAGGGCGAGGTCGGTCGACTTCGCTGCGTGCAGATGGACGCCGTCGCGACGGTCCACGACAGCGGCCCCGTCTACGACAACGTCTGGTGGCACAACACGCTCTTCCACGGGCCGGCGGACGGCGCCGTGGTGGTCCACTTCGGACACGTGGAGAGCTGGGACACGCGCTTCGGTCGTCTCGATCGGATCGCCTCGTGAAGCAGGAGATTCGCAGCATGGGCAAGAAGGGGAGGGGGGTGCCGGGGCTGATCTCGGGCCTGCTGCTCGGCCTGGCGCTGGCCGCGCCGAGCGCGGCGCAGACCGTGCCGTTCGTGGAGGACTTCGACGTCGACGAGTCGGGCTGGGCCGACAACGCCGGCTTCCTGCTGGATTGGTCGGCCACTGGAGGTCCCGACGGGGGCAGCTACGCCTGGGGAGACTTCGACTACACGGGCTACGTGCCGCCGCCGCTCGCGCCCGACGCGGGCCCGATCGTCTACCGGGGCGAGGACCAGAACGGCGCCAGCGGGGGCAACTTCGAGGGCGACTGGGACGCCGCCGGGGTCACCCAGGTGCGGGTCTGGGTGCGCCACGACGCGCCCGTCGATCTCGAGTGGATCCTCCGGGTCGCCAACACCTTCAACTTCCCGGCCCTGGCCTACGACGCGGTCGACCCGGTGGTCCAGCCCAACGTCTGGACGGAGCTCGTGTTCGAGGTGGAGGCCACCGACCCCTGCATCCCGGAGTCCACCAACCCGTCCTTCACCTGCCTGGACGGTCTGCAGAACGTCGCCCACATCCAGTTCGGTCCGGACGCTCCCCAGCAG
>JANQSB010000140.1 GCA_028284295.1 Myxococcota bacterium
AGGAGGCGCCGTCTCCGGTCGAGACGGCCTTCACCCTGTCGCTCGGCGCCCCCGCACGGATGGAAGAGGCCGCGCGCCGCAACGCCGACCGCCCGTTGCTGAAGCTGAAGCTCGGCGGACCGGACCCGTCCCGTCTCGACGTCGAGCGGGTGCGCGCGGTCCGTCGCGGCGCACCCGATGCCCGGCTCGTCCTGGACGCCAACGAAGGCTGGGACCGCGCCGCCTACGAGTCGATGATCGACGACTTCGCCACGCTCGGGGTCTCCATGATCGAGCAGCCCTTCCCCGCCGGCGAGGACGACGCGCTGGCAGAGCTCGAGCATCCGATCGCGATCTGCGCCGACGAGTCCTGCCACGACAGCCGGTCGCTGGCTGCTCTCGTGGGCCGCTACGACATGGTGAACCTGAAGCTCGACAAGACGGGCGGACTCACCGAAGCACTTCGGCTGCGTGACGAGGCCCGGCGCCTGGAGCTCTCGCTGATGGTCGGCTGCATGGTGGCCACCTCGCTGGCGATGGCGCCGGCGCTGCTCCTCGCCCGCGACGCCCGGATCGTGGACCTGGACGGACCGCTGCTCCTCGCCGAGGACCGCCCCCACGGGCTCGTCTTCGAGGGCAGCCGCGTCCACCCGGCCTCCGCCGAGCTGTGGGGGTAGCCGAAGGCGCGAGCCCGAGACGGGCGAGACGGCTCTTGTACCCGTCCGGCCACGGTGGTTGAATGACGCCATGAAGCTGACACAGCAGGGGCGTCCGACCGACGAGGTCATCGCCGATCTGGAAGCGAAGCGCGCGAACGACGTCCGCTGGGCGGACGGCCGGACCTTCGGAATGATCTACGACGGCGGGCCGTCGGTGCACGAGGTCGCCGAGCGCGCCGCGACCCTCTACCTGCACGAGAACGCGCTCAACACCCAGGCCTTCCCGTCGCTGGGGGAGATCCAGTCGCAGGTGGTGAGCTGGACCGCGGGCCTGCTGCACGGAGAGGACGGCGCGTCGGGCTTCCTCACCAGCGGCGGCACCGAGTCGATCCTGTGCGGCGTGCTGGCGGCGCGCGAACGGGGTCGCACCGAGCGGGGCATCGAGGCGCCGGAGATGGTGGTCGCGGAGAGCGCCCACGCCGCCTTCCACAAGGCCGCACACCTCTTCGGCATCCGGCTGCACAAGACGCCCGTACTGCCCGACTGGCGGGTCGACGTCGATGCCATGGCGGACGCGGTGAACGACGACACCGTGCTGGTCGTCGGCTCCGCCCCCCAGTACCCCCAGGGCGTGGTGGATCCGATTCCGGAGATCGCCGCCCTGGCGGCGCGGGTCGGTGCCAACTGCCACGTGGACGCCTGCATGGGCGGCTTCGTGCTGCCCTTCGTCGAGATGCTGGGCCGCGAGGTTCCGCCCTGGGATTTCCGGGTGGAGGGCGTGCACTCGATCTCCGCCGACATCCACAAGCTGGGCTACGCGCCCAAGGGCGTCTCGGTCATCCTGCACCGCGACAAGAAGCTGCGCCGCTACCAGACCTTCGTGTTCGACGGCTGGCTGGGCGGCTTCTACGCATCACCGAACCTCCAGGGAACCCGCTCGGGTCTGCCGATGGCGACCGCCTGGGCCGTCATGCAGCACCTCGGCATCGACGGCTACAAGGCGCTCACCCAGCAGACCCTCGACAACGCCGATCGCATGCGCGACGGCATCGCGGCCACCGACGGCGTGCGCGTGCTGGGCGACGGCCGCTACCACCTGATCGCCATGACGGGCGATCCGGAATCCGAGCGACCCGTCGACGCCTTCGCGCTCGGCGACGCGCTCCTCGAACGCGGCTGGTTCCACGACCGCCAGACCCCGCCCGATTCGCTGCACTCGACGGTCAGCAACACCAACACGGGCGTGATCGACGACTACCTGAAGGCGCTGGGCGAGTGCGTGGACGAGGTCCGCGGCACCCGGGCGGACGACCGCTCCACCAACTACGCGACCCTCGAGTAGCGCGAAGGGCGGATCAGTCGACTGGCGTGGCCTGCTGGCCGGCGCCCGCCTGTGCGTCTTCCAGGGGCTTCCAGTGGAAGAGGCCGTAGATGAGGGTCTGCAGGAAGTGGTGGCCCATGGAGCCGCCGGCCTGCTCCATCACCGAACGCTTCACGAAGAACTCGGCCACGTGGGCGCCCAGCGTCAGCCACAGCACGAAGTGGCCGATTGCGTACACCCAGCCCGAACCCAGCACGATGGCCGCCGCGCAGCCGAGGTAGATGGCCCAGACGCTGTACTTCATGCTCGTCTCCTCCCGGCTCGCCGTCAGCTCGCGATGCGGTAGCGCTCGACCTGGATGTCGTCCTCGCCGAGGTCCGCGTAGTTGTCGTTGATGCGCCCGCTGATGTACTCGATCCACGGGAAGGGCCGGTAGCGGGGCGCGCCGAAGCCCGGCAGCGGCTCGATCGTCGCTTCCGGTCCCGGCTGGAAGAAGAAGGGCGCGCTGTAGCGTTCGCTGCCTTCGCGCATGGGAGTCACCCGGTGGAGCGCGGCCTTGTAGCGACCGTTGGTCCACACCTGTACGAGGTCACCGATGTTGACCACCAGGGTTCCCGGCTCGGGGGGAACGTCGATCCAGCCGTCCTCGCTGGAGTGGGCCTGCAGGCCGCCGACCTGGTCCTGAAGCAGCAGGGTGACGGCGCCCTGGTCGGTGTGGTGATGGAGCGCCATGTCGCCCAGGGCCGGCACGCCTTCTCGCAGGGCTTCGGGCAGCGGATCGCTGGACGGGTAGTGGTTGAGGCGCGCGATGCTCGTCTCGCGTTCGGCGAAGGGCGCGTCGAGAGCGGCCTCGGCGGTGCCTGCCGCACGACACAGGACTCGCATCACGCGTCGCGAGAGATCCGAGCCGGCCAGGAAGTAGCGGGTCAGGACCTCCTCGAAGCCCTGGGGCTCGGCGGGCCACGGCATCCGGGTCGTGCCCGAGGGCGAGCGCGTCGCGTAGAAGTCGAAGACCTCCTTGCCGTCGCGCTTGCGCTTCGTGAGCTCGCGGTCGTAGTAGCCCATCGGGTTGTCGGCCCGACGCAGCACGCTCTCCTTGTTGGCCCGGGAGCCGTGGAAGAAGGCCCGGGTCACGCGCCAGAGCTCGTCGACCTGGTCCTCCAGGCCGTGATTCGCGAGCAGGAAGAAGCCGTGGTCGCGGCAGGCGATGTCGATGGCCGACAGCGCGGCACCGTCCAGGGCCTCGAGGTCGATGGTGGGGACGGCGCTCATGGGGCTCCTTCGCGCGGGGCGACCTGGAGACGATATCCCGCACCCGGGCCCCCACCAATGTGAGCTGGCGCACGGTCGCATGGGCCCGCCTTCAATGGACGCGGGCGTTCGGCCGATCGACCCCTCATGGATGCTTCGCTGGCAATGGTGGGCGTCGGCCTGACGGGGCTCGTTCTCGTGGCATGGGTCGTGCGTCGCATGGGCACCCGCAGCCGCGAGCGGCTCGAGGTCGTCTTCGAGCTGGAGCTGCCGTCCAAGTGGGCCGCCGAGCTGACCGCCCAGGCCCTCGACAACGAGGACATCCCCTGCCGCATCCAGTCCCGGGGGAACGTCTTCCGGTGTTGTGTGACGAAGGCCCTGGGAAGCGACCGCGGTCAGGTCGACAGGATCTGCCGGAAGCTCGATCAAATCGCCGGGACACGGGGGGGCGGCTGTGTGGCCCACCGCATGCGCCTGGGATCGCGGGTCGAGGTCTTCGAGCACTGAGTGGACGAGCGACGAGCCAGGATCGAGCCAGATCCGAAGCGAGCCAGATCCGAAGAGAGGGGGGCAAGCCATGAGAGCCACGACTGCCGAGCCGCGCTTCAAGAAGCGCATTCCGTGCCGACTCAAGCAGAGCAGCAGCACCACTTCCGGGGTCGTCCTCGACGTCTCGCGGCGCGGGCTCTTCGTCCAGACCGCGGTCTCGGCGCGTCCCGGCACGGAGGTCGAGATCGTCCTGCACCCGGAAGGCGACACGCCCGAGGTGGTCCTGAACGCCCAGGTGGTGTGGCAGCGCAAGGTGCCCGTCCAGCTCCGCAGCACCCTCCGCAGCGGGATGGGGCTCGAGATCCGCTACGCGAGCGAGTCCTACTACGCGATCCTCGCCGAGGCCGCCGCCTCGACGGGTTGAGGGTGCGCCGCCGCGGGCCGGGTCCTCCGCCACTGCTACCGTGGTCGGGATCCGACCCCCGGAGGCAGGCATGCACGATCTCGTCGTTCGCGGCGGCACCCTGGTAGACGGCAGCGGGTCCCCCGCGAAGACGGGTGACGTCGCCATCGATGGCGGCACGATCGCTTCCGTGGGCGAACGGGCCGGGCCGGCCCGTCGCGAGATCGACGCCGACGGCCTGCTCGTGACACCCGGCTGGGTCGACATCCACACCCACTTCGACGGCCAGGCCACCTGGGACCCGTACCTCACGCCTTCGAGCTGGCACGGCGTGACGACCGTGGTGATGGGCAACTGCGGGGTCGGCTTCGTGCCCGCGAAGCCCGACGAGCACGACTGGCTGATCGGCCTGATGGAGGGCGTCGAGGACATCCCGGGCACCGCACTCTCCGAAGGCATCGAATGGGCGTGGGAGAGCTTCCCCGAATACCTCGATGCGCTCGAGCGACTCGACCGCGTGGTCGACGTCGGCACCCAGATCGCCCACGGCGCCGTGCGCGCCTACGTGATGGGCGAACGGGGCGCGAAGAACGAGCCCGCGGAGCCGGAGGACATCGCGGCGATGGCCGACATCGTCCGGGAGGCCCTCGAAGCCGGTGCGCTGGGCTTCTCGACCTCGCGCACCATCGTGCACCGCGCCATCGACGGAGAGCCCGTGCCCGGAACCTTCGCGGCCGAGGACGAGCTGATGGGCATCGGGCGGGTGATGGGCGAGATCGGCAAGGGTGTCTTCGAGCTGGCGCCGGCGGGCACCGCCGGCGAAGACCTGGCAGCCCCCGACCGCGAGATCGACTGGATGTGCCGGCTGGCGGCGTCGACCGGCCGTCCGGTGAGCTTCGCGCTGGTACAGCACGACAACGACCCCAAGCAGTACCGGCGCATGCTCGACCTGTGCGAGGCGGCGGTGCCCGATGGCGCCAACGTCGTCCCCCAGGTGTCCGGCCGCCCGACCAGCATGCTGATGGGCTGGCAGTGCACCGTGCACCCCTTCCTCGAGAATCCGAGCTACCGCGAGATCGCCGAGCTGCCCTTCGAAGCGAGGCTCGAGCGCCTGCGCGACCCGGCCGTGAAGGCGCGCATGATCTCGGAAGAGGTGCAGTTCTCGGAGCCGATCGTCGCCTTCATCGCATCGAGCTTCCACAAGCTCTTCCCGCTCGGCGACCCGCCCGACTACGAGCCGACGCCGGACCAGAGCATCGCCGCGATCGCCGCGCGCGAAGGTCGCGACCCGAAGGAGGTCGCCTACGAGCTGCTGATGCGGCGCGACGGCCGCGAGCTGCTGTACTTCCCGCTCTTCAACTACAGCGACGGCAACCTCGAATCGACGCGCGAGATGCTGCTGCATCCACGCGCAGCGCTCGGGCTCTCGGACGGCGGCGCGCACTGCGGCGTGATCTGCGACGCCAGCACCCCGACCTACATGCTCACGCACTGGGTGCGCGATCGCGCCCGGGGCGAGCGACTTCCACTCGAGTGGGTGGTCAAGCGACAGACCCGGGACACCGCCGAGCTGTACGGTCTGGGAGACCGCGGGCTGCTGGCCCCGGGCCGGAAGGCGGACCTGAACCTCATCGACCTCGAGAAGCTCGCGCTGCGCCCTCCGGAGATCGCCTTCGACCTTCCCGCGGGCGCCCGGCGACTGATCCAGCGGGCGGACGGCTACGAGGCCACCCTGGTGAGCGGCGAGCCCACCTGGCAGGGCGGCGAGCCGACGGGCGCGTTCCCGGGTCGGGTCCTGCGCGGCGCGCGCTAGCGACCCGGTGGACACGAGCGACCGCCAGGGGGACGGCCCTCCCGAGATCGATCTCGAATCGGTCGACCGGGTGCTGCGAACGACGCGCTCGGTCAGGCGCCGGATCGACTTCGAGCGACCCGTCGAGCCCGAGGTCCTGAACGAGTGCATCGAGGTCGCCACCCAGGCTCCCACCGGCATCGCGGCCGAGAGCTGGCGCTTCCTGGTTCTCACCGAGTCCGAGCCCAAGCGCGTCGTCGCCGACCTGTACCGCAGCGCCCTCGAGAGCTTCCGCGCGGCACGCGGCGGCGAGGTCAAGGGAGCCCAGCGCGCACTCGCCGAGCGGCTGCACGAGATGCCGGCGCTCATCCTGGTGTGCTGCGAAGGGCGCCCGCCTTCGGACACGCTGCCCCGCTCGCTGGCCCTGCAGGTCGGCTTCTACGGCTCGATCCTCCCGGCCGCCTGGTCGCTGATGCTCGCCCTGCGCGCACGGGGGCTCGGATCGACCTGGACCTCGCTGCACCTGCTGCACGCCGACGAGGCCGCCACGGCCCTCGGCATCCCCGAGGACGTCACCCAGACGGTCCTCCTGCCCGTCGGCTACACGAAGGACGCCGTCCTGCGTCCCGCTGCCCGCCGTCCCGCCGCCGAGGTCACCTACTGGAACGGCTGGGGACGGGAGCAGCCCTGAGCGGGGGGCTGGCGAGCGGATCCGACACGAGTCCGCCGGGTTTCGTAGCCTTTAACGCGTTAAAATCCCGACCTCGTTTCGCACTCCGACCCGAGGTCCGATGCCATGACCGCCGCCTCTCTCGAGGGCTACAGCCCGATGGATCCCGCGCGTCAGCAGGATCCCTTCCCCCACTACGCCGCCCTGCGTCAGGCCGCACCCGTCCATCGCGGATCCGGCGGCATCTACTTCGTCTCGACCCACGCCGCCGTGCTCGAGGTGCTCTCCCAGCCGAACCTCTTCTCTTCGGAGTGGGGCAACTCGGCGGGCTTCCCACCGGCGACCGGCGTCGAGGAGGAGATGAAGCAGATCCGGGCACAGGGCTACCCGGCGATCAGCACCATGCTGACCCTCGATCCGCCGTTGCAGACCCGCTACCGCAAGAGCGTGGGGCGGGCCTTCACGACCCGCCGCGTCCAGGCCCTCGAGTCCGGCGTGCGGGAGATCGCCCGCGGAATCCTCGACGCGTGGCCCCGTCAGGGTCCGATCGACTTCCTCCAGCAGGGCGCCATCGCGTTCCCGGTCCGGGTGATCGCACGCATGCTGTCGATCCCGGCCGAGCGCGAGAAGGACGTGAAGCACTGGTCCGACGAATCCGTCGCGGCCATCGGCGTCAAGCTCAGCGCGGAGCGCGCACTCGAGGCCGCCCGCAACATCGTCGAGCTGCAGAACTACCTCGCGTCACTCCTCGAAGAGCGACAGCGAACCCCACGCGACGACTTCATGAGCGAGCTGGTATCGGCCGACTTCGAGGCGCTGGACGGCACCACCCGCAGGCTCGAGATCCCGGAGTGCATCAGCATCTGCCAGCAGCTGATGGTGGCGGGCAACGAGGCCACCACCAAGGGCATCAGCGAGATCATGAAGCTGCTGATCGAGAACCCCGACGAGTGGCAGGCCATCCGCAGCGATCCGGCACGCATCCCGTCGGTCGTCGAGGAGGGCCTGCGCCTGGCCAGCCCCAACCAGGGCCTCTTCCGCGTCTGCACCGAGGACACCGAGCTCTCGGGCGTCGCGATCCCGAAGGGCGCGATGCTGTGGGCCATGTTCGGCTCCGCGAACCGGGACGAGAAGGTGTTCCCGGACCCGGACCGCTTCGACCCCACGCGCGACAACCTGGGGGACAGCGTCGCCTTCGGTCGGGGCGCGCACTTCTGCATCGGCGCGCAGCTCGCGCGTCTCGAGATCCGCGTGCTCTTCGAGGAGCTCGCGAAGCGCTTCCGCCGCGTGCGGCTCGCCCCGAACGCCCAGCTCGAGTACGAGCCCAGCTTCATCCTGCGCGGGCTCAAGGCGCTCGAGATCGACTTCGAGCGCGACGAGCAGGACGCGGGTCGCGAGGAGGACGAGGGATGACCGAGACCCGGACCGGGACCGCGCGCTCCGCGGGCCTCCCCTACGCGAAGCTGCTCGACCAGGACAGCCACCCCGTGCGCGACATCCTCCGCGCCGAGTCGCCGCTGCCGCCCGGTGCGACCCGGGTGCCCGTCGAGCGCTACTTCTCCCGGGAGTTCCACGAGCTCGAGGTCGAGAAGCTCTGGAAGCGCGTGTGGCAGATGGCCTGCCACGAGGACGACATCCCGGACGTGGGCGACTACCACGTCTACGAGATCGCGAGCCTCTCCTTCCTCGTCGTGCGCTCGGCCCCCGACGAGATCCGCGCCTTCTACAACGCCTGCCTGCACCGGGGACGCCTCTTGCGCGACTGCGACGGCAAGTGGGCGCGAGAGCTTCGCTGCCCCTTCCACGGCTGGAGCTGGAACCTCGACGGGAGCCTCAAGGAGATCCCCTGCGAGTGGGACTTCCCCTCGCTGGTCCGCGGCGACCATGCGCTGCCCGAGGCGAAGGTCGGCCGCTGGGGGGGCTTCGTCTTCATCAACCCCGACGAGAACGCCGCCCCGCTCGAGGACCACCTCGGCGACCTGTCCGCGCACTTCACCCTGCTGCCCTACGAAGAGCGCTACAAGCAGGCCCACGTCGCCAAGGTGCTCCGCTGCAACTGGAAGGTCGCCCAGGAGGCCTTCTCCGAGGCCTACCACGTGGTCGCCACCCATCCGACGATCCTCGGCGACCTGGGCGACGCCAACTCGAAGTACGACGTCTTCGGCAACTACTCCCGGGCCATCTCCCCGAACGGCACGGAGAGCCCCCACCTCGACGGCGTTCCCCGAGCCGAGCGCCTCGAGGACGCGCGCTTCTACACGCGGCTGCGGCACCCGCTCTCGGGCGCCGTCTACGAGCGCATCGAGGAAGGCCGGGTCCGCGTGACGACGCGCGACGGACGCAGCGGCGTCTTCGACGACACGGGACGCCGGCTCGAAGGCGACCTCGGCCAGGTCGACCCGAACATGTGCGACTGGATCGGCGGCCGTCAGCTGCCGGGCACCGAGACCCTGCCCGCACCCCCCGAGCCCCCGTCGGCCCCCGCCGAGCGTCGGGCCGCCATGGCGGCACCCATCCGCGAGTCCCTGCGCAAGGCGCTGGGCGACCGCGTCGACGGGGTGAGCGACGCCGAGCTGATCGACCAGATCTTCTTCACGGTGTTCCCGAACTTCCACCCCTGGGGCTCCTTCAACCGCATCGTCTACCGCTTCCGACCCCTGGGCGACGACCCCGACCAGTGCATCCACGAGTGCATGTACTTCGCGCCCGTGCCCGAGGGCCAGGAACGGCCCCCCGCGGCGCCGGTGCACTGGCTCGGCCCGGACGACGACTGGGTCGACGCCCCCGAGCTGGGCATCCTCGCGAAGGTCTTCAACCAGGACGTCTACAACCTGCCGCGGGTCCAGAAGGGGCTGAAGACCATGAAGCAGCCCCACGTCGTCTTCGGGGAGTACGGCGAGAGCAAGATCCGCCACTTCCATCAGCTGCTCGAGGAGTGGCTCGAGAAGCCCTGACGCCAGAGCACCGGTCGGGCGCGCCGAGGCGGCCTTATACTGAGCGGCTCACTCCAGGAGGCCCGGGTGGCCAAGCAGCCCTACGAGAACATCCTCTACGAAGTCGAGAACGGTCGCGCGCGCATCACCCTCAACCAGCCGAAGCGGCGCAACCCGCTGTCGCTGGGGATGCTCTCCGAGCTCTCCGATGCGTTGTGGGAGGCCGACGACGACACCGCGGTCCACTGCGTGATCCTGCGCGGTGCCGGCCCCGCCTTCTGCGCCGGCTACGACCTCGCCCCGCCGCCCGCGAAGGACGCCGACGACGGTGTCACACGCCGCAGCGGCCGTGGCATCGACGACGACACCTGGATGCTCGAGCGCAACCAGCGCTGCATGCGCAGCCTGTGGGAGATGCACAAGCCCTCGATCGCCCAGGTGCACGGCCACTGCCTGGCGGGGGGAACCGACCTGGCCCTCTACTGCGACATGGTGATCGTGGCCGACGATGCGAACATCGGCTTCCCGCCGCTGCGCAACATGGGCTCGCCCCCCAATCACCTCTGGCTCTACAACTGCGGGCCCCAGTGGACGAAGCGACTCCTCCTGACGGGAGACACCCTCTCCGGGGAGGACGCGGCGCGCGTCGGCTTCGCGATGAAGTCCGTCCCGGCCGAGCGCCTCCAGGAGGAGGTCGAGGGACTCGCCGACCGGCTCGCCCTGATCGACCCGGCGCTGCTCAGCGCCAACAAGCGGATCGTGAATCTCGGCATGGAGCTGATGGGAGCCGACACCCTGCAGCGGCTCGCGGCCCAGAACGACGCCGTCGGTCACACCGCGCGCGCCGCCCGGCAGATGTTCAAGGACCTCGGTACCAAGGGCGTCAAGCAGGCCGTGGCGGACCGCGACGCGCCCTTCGGCGACGGCCGGGCCCGGGTGCTGGGCCCCGAGCGGCGGGACGCGGACGGGAAGCTGCTTCCGGAGGACTGATCCGCCCCGAGGTCCCCGGCACCCGGGGAGCTCTGCACGGATCTCCGTCCGCGCGGGAAGCGAACGCGAAGCGTGTGCCAGCTATGCGAGCACCGCCGCCAGGGCCCGCGCCGCCAAGGCCGTCGCGACGATGGGGTCGTCTTCCTTCTGCAGGGCGCTCGTTCCCACCAGGTGGCCGTCCGCGAACTGCTCGGACGCGATCACCCTCGCGAGGGACTCCCGCCAGCCCGGCGGGCCGCCGAAGCGCGCGAAGCACTCGGCCGCCGCGGCACGGTAGTAGCCCCGCATCGCCTCCGCGAAGGGCTCCAT
>JANQSB010000142.1 GCA_028284295.1 Myxococcota bacterium
GCGATCGGCCGGATCGGAACCGGTCCGCGGACGATCGGCCTGGTCCAGCAGCGTATAGGGAAGCGCGATTCCCACGACCGGCGCGTTCAAGTGGACCGGGATCCCCGCGAACTCCCGAATGGTCTCGAGCCAGGGCGCGTTGTCGGACTCGAGCTGGATGGCGGACGGAGTCCATTCGGGACCCGCCACCCGCCGGACACAGCGAACCAGCGCCGAGAGCGCGTACTGCTGGCCCTCTTCGTCGCCCAGCCAGCCGAGGACCTGCCGGGGGCGGCGCCGCCAGAACCAGACCCGTTCTGCACCGACGGTCAACCCGAGCTTCATCAGCGGGGCATCCCTGTGGAAGGACTCGCAGAAGGTCAGCGCCGCACGGCGCACCGTCGTGCATCGCTCGACGGCCTCGCCCCAACCCCCGAGATGCTCGGGGCGGCTCCGTTGAACGGCCTGCCAGCAGAGGTCGGGGATGCCCTGGCTTCGCGCCGCATGGCCCGCGAACTGGAGCATCCGGCGGAAGGGAATGAAGCCGTCGCCTCCCTCCTCGAACGACGGCGGCAGCCCGGCGAGGTCGAGGATCCGCTCGACGGGCGCACCGACCTCCTGGAGAACGTCGACCAGGGGGCGCCCGTCGCTCTTGCGAATCAGCGGGATCGCAGTCGAGGTCTGCATCCGGAGGCCCTCGGGGGTCTTGTCCGACGCACGCGCACGCGGGGACGATACCCCACGGCCGGCGAGTCGAGGGAGTCGGCGCCGTCGCCTATCGAGGGGCTCGGGACGGACTGTGCTGGACCACGGCCCGATCCAGCCAGCCGAAGCAGCCGAGCCCTGGCGCTGCCGAACCGGGACTTCGCTTCCTTGCCATTTCTGACCACCCCGCGGCACCGCCGACCTCGTTGCTGCCCCAGACCTTCGAAGGACGCCCCCCAGCGAGTAGGATCTGGGGCTCTCCCGTCGGCTTCCGCACTTCTTCTCCGTGGCCCCGACGCTGAGCTACCAACCCGTCTTTCGAGCCGAGCCCCGATCGCGCAGCTTTCGCGCCTCGCGGCTGCGGTCGACATCCCGAGAGGACCCGAACCATGACCCGACCCATCCGAGCACTTGCCGTCGCGTCGCTTCTCGCCGTCGCCGGGCCTGCATCGGCGCAGCCGTCCGCGCCCGAGGAGGTCGCCAAGCGTCTGGGCATGTCGCAGGACGCCATCGAGCGCGTCAAGAAGGGTGAGGTCGTGGCGCAGGAGCTGGAGGCATCGAGCGACAAGGATCTGTCCCTCGCGGTCATCGCCCGGGTCGACGCGGACCTGAAGACGGCGAACCAGTTCGCCCAGGCCGACAAGCTGCTGGATCTGTCGAGCGTCACGATCTCCCACGGTGACCTCGACCCGGCGAATCCCTCCCTCGCGAAGATGGAGCTCGACGACGCCACACGAAAGGCGCTGGCCGGGGACCCGGGCGACACCTTCTTCATGTCGGAAGACGAAGCGAAGCGTGTTGCGGCAGCCGGGAAGCAGGGCGAGGCGCAGGCCCTCGAGGCCTACCGGGAGGTGCTGGTCGAGCGCGCCCGGGCCTACTGGCAGAAGGGACTCGATGGCATCACCCCGTACGCGGGCAAGGGTCGATCCCCCAAGGTCGACCTGGCCCACGCCAACGACGCCGCCCGCAAGCTGATCCACGACCCCGGGCTGCTGGCCGAGCTCGACGCGGCCCCCGCCAAGAGCCCGGGCAAGGCCACCCACAAGCTCTCCTGGGCGGTCCAGAAGGGACGCGACCAGGCCGCGCCCGTCCTGATCCACCGCATCATCTACCAGGCGAAGGACTGGGAGGGAATCATCGAGCGACGCTTCTACAGCGGCTACGACTACGACTCGCTCCAGATCGCCACGGGCATCCTGCCCGTGAAGTCCGGCACGGTCGTCTTCTACACGAACCACACCTACACGGCTCAGGTCGCGGGCTTCGGCGGCGGAGCGAAGCGGTCGATCGGCCGCAAGATCCTGAAGCAGGAGCTCGTGGCCGAGATCGAGCGTGCCCAGGAGGCCGTCGCGGCGCGCTGACCGGCTATCTTCGACGAATGGGCACCCCGGCCGCGCGCGTCGCGACGCTCCTGCTGCTCACGACGCTCGCGACCGTCGGCTGCGAGCGGGAGCGATGGCGCGTCGGAGAAGCGGCTCGTGCCTTCGACGACGACCTGACCCTCGCACTCGGCGACACCCAGACGCCCCACCGCCGGGAGCTGACCGCGGACCAGATCCCGAAGATCCAGTACCCGCGCTCGCTCCGGCCCTGCTGCGCGTTCGGGGCCGACTTGAAGGTCGCGGTCGGAAAAGTCCCCGTCCCCGGTGTGGAGCTGGCGAACCTGGTGGATCCCGACCAAGTCGGCCCGCACCGCTTCGACAACGGCTTCCTGTCCCTCGACGCCTCGGACGAGCGCGGCTGGATCGACAACGAGAACAATGGACTCGTCTACACCTGCCGGGGTGGGTTCATCGATCTGTCCCACGTACGCGACAACGCCGACAACACCCTCGCCCTCATCTCGCTGGCCCTCCGGCGAATGGAGTCGGGGGGCCGCGTCGAGGCGCCGCCCCAGGGTGCCACCCTGACCGTCCGTCTCGACCCGATCCCGGCCGAGATGATCCTGCGGGTCGGAGAGCGTCGCCTCGCGACCAGCCTGGCCCGATGGCTCGCCTACCAGCTTTCCATCTGGCACGAGATCGCCACCTACTATGGCTACACCTCGACGGCCAACTGGCCGGAGAAGATCTCGGCCTTCTCGCCCGAGGACCTGTACTCGAACCAGCTCGGCGTGCGGATCGCAGCGGGCATCGTGGTTGCGGGTGGGGCGAAGAGCGATCCCGAATACCACGCCAGCATGGATGCCTGGATCGCGCGAACCCTGGAGCGGCTCGAGGCCGTCCCGGTCGACGAGGCGCACGCGGCCATGCAGGCCGTGGACGGCGCGTGGTGGGACTCGACGAAGCGCATTCCCGACTGGACCCTCGTCCTGCGACGAGAGCTCGATACGGGTCCGGAGCTCCACCCGTGGCGGCTCGAGCGCGCGAGCCGGGGAAGCCGCGGCCCCGTCGAGCCGCTCGCGGCCTGCCGGGACGCCGCACCTCCCCTCGTCCTGCAGGTGGAGGAAGGCATCGAGGGACACGCCTTCGAGGACCACGCAGCCGTCGAGATCACGGTCGACGAGGCCCTGACCGAGGCGGGCTTCCCGTTCCCCCGCGCGGACAGCCGGACCATCACCCAGCGCGACTTCCCCGGCGTGATCGCGACGATCCGCGGGGAGATCCTGGGCGAGCTCGGACCGGGAGCGGACCGGCCCTGAACCTGCCTAGGCGCCCTCTCCTGCCGCGCGGGCCTCACTGGCCCCGAAGCGCTGCGCCAGGGGGTTCGCCGAGAGGCCGTGGGCGATCACGCTGAACAGCACCGTCGTGACGACGGAGCCGACCAGGATCGGGTTTCCCGGCAGCTTCTCGTGGGAGACGATCACGATGAAGACGATGCTGGCGAGGCCACGCGGCCCGAACCAGCCCAGGAAGAGCTTGGCGGGCACGCTGACCCCGATGCCCACCAGGCTGAGCGCCGTGGGCAGCATGCGCATCACGGTCAGGGCGAACAGCGAGTAGACGATGACCCGCCAGTCGACGAAGCCCGCGTGCTGGCCGCCGAGGACCGCCGCCCCGAACACCACCCAGGTCAGGAGCGAGAAGGTCTCGCCAGCACCTTCCGCGCCCACCAGAAGCTCTTCCTTGTGGTCCCGTGCCATGTGCCCGAAGACGAGGCCGCCGACGAAGCACGCGATGAAGCCACTGCCGTGAGCGAACTGGGTGAGCGTGAAGCAGGCGAAAGCGAGTGCTGCGATGGGAACGGCACTCCAGGCGTGGGCGACCCCACCGTGATCGGCGATGGCGCGCAGGCCGAGCGCGCCGAGCGCGGAGAGGCCGACGCCGATCACCAGGCCGATCCCGACCTCCTGGGCCACGAACCCGAGGGCGATCGACAGGCCCCCGCCCGATTCGGGATGGGTCGCACAGGCCAGGAAGGTGAAGAGGATGGGAACGCAGATGCCGTCGTTGAGACCGCTCTCGACGTTGAGCCCCTCGCGGACCGGGGCCGGGACGGCCTCGTTCGTGACGACCGCCTTGCCCAGCGCGGCATCCGTCGGGGAGAGCATGGTGGCGAGGATCGCGATCTCGAAGAAGCCGAGCTCCGGAAAGAGCAGCATCCCGACGCCGATTCCGAAGACGATCGTGATCGGCAACCCGACCGCCAGCATCCGGCCCGGGATCTTCACGGCGCGCCGGAGCACACCGAGGTCGGCGTTGGAAGCGTCGATGAAGAGCACCAGGGCCAGGGTGAGCTCCGCCAACAGACGGATCCCCTCGGTCCCGATGCTGAGCTGCAGGATCCCGAGGACGAGCGGTCCGCACAGGAACCCGAAGGCGACGTAGACGAGCGCTCCGTTGATCGGCGTCTTGTCCAGGCGGCGCGCCGCCAGGCTGTAGACGAAGGTGAAGAGCGCGAGGATGCCGAGGTTCTGGAGCAAGATGCCCTCCGAGGCTGTCGTGCAACGGGCCTGACGCTGGCCTGGACACAGGGGATCGGATCGAGCAGGGAGCCGGGCCGGGGCTCCGGCTCCAGCTCGGCGGCGTGCCGGGCTCGGCCGGACCCTCGAGGCGCGGAATGGTAGGCGAGGGTCTGGTCCGGGTCGATCGGACTCGCTTCGGAGATGCCTGCTTGCTCGCGTCTCCGGGATGCGCGCGACCGAGCGTGGATGACCTCGGCCCGGACCTGCGCGAGGTGGACCTTCGACGCCTGGCGCGTGCCGAGGATCAGGGCCGGTCGCGAGCGATGTCGCCAGGTGAGTCCCTCATCCGGTCTCCTCGCTCGCGGCTTCTCCGAACAGCGCCCGGAGCCGGCGATGACGCCACCGGAAGACTGCCTCGAAGACGGGGCGATAGAGCCATCCGAGGAAGGCGAGGCGCGGCACGAATCGGATGCGGTCGGTGATGCGGCAGCCCCGAGGAACGGGCTCGAGGATCCGCTCGTGCTCCCACACACGCTGACTGAAGAGGGAGGATCGCTCGAGGAAGCGCTGGCCCGGCTCGACCTCCTCGAAGACGACGTCGTCGTACTCGACCGGTACCCAACCCGCCGCCAGCAGCCAGCTTCGGAAGCGCCGAGCGCCGGGCCGCCACGAGTCCGTGAGATCCTCGACGCCCGCAGGAAAGGTCATGCGAATCAGGGGCATGAGCTCGCGGTTGACCCCTTCCGGGCTCACCGCGTGACGCCACAGGGTCTCCGCTTCGGTCGCCAGGTTCGACGAGACCGAGAAGCGCGTCCCGTGGTCCGACGCCGGGCAGTCACTCACGCCTGCTCTCTCTCCCTCATCGTCGGCCTCTCTACAGCCCGCGAGCGCGCGCCTCGGCGAGGGCGTCCGCCACCCAGCCGAAGGACGCATCCCGATTGCGCGATACCTGGTCGAGATCGAGGCCGTAGACCCGGGCCGCATTCCCGCCCAGGATCTTCGCTTTCGTACGCTCGTCGAGAGGCGGATAGCCGTGCGCTTCCTGGAGCGCCTCGGGAATGCGGAAGGCCCGGAACGCATCGATGAGCGGCTGGGCGGGGCCGTACCAGACCGAGTCGGTCCCCCACAGGATGCGATCCGGTCCGACCGCGCCCAGAAGCTTGCCGAGCACGTGCGCGGCCTCGAGGGGGCGGCGCACCAGGCACGCCCAGGTGCTGCCGAGCTCGGCCCAGACGTTGGCGCCCGGGGCGAGCCCCGCGTCGGCGAGGCTGCGGACGAGCCGATTCGTTCCGCCACCCTCCG
>JANQSB010000145.1 GCA_028284295.1 Myxococcota bacterium
GAGCCCGGAGCTCCCGCACGGCCTCCTCGATTCCGGCCCGGCGCTCCTGCGGCAGGCCCCGCACCCGGAGCCGGAAGCGATTTCCGGCCAGCTGGCCCGTGCGCAGCTTGTGGGGGTGCCGCAGGGCACGCAGCACGCGGACTCCCTCGGTCTCGAGCTCGAGGGCTCGCTCTGGGTCGAGATCCGGGACCGAGAAGTGCTGGCGTGCGATCGCGAGCCGGTCCTTGCGCCCCGCGTAGCCGACCTCTCGCGCGGACACCCCCGCCTCGCGGGCGAGCCAGCGCGCGACCTCTTCGGTATCGCGGCCCCGCTTCTCGATCCACACGAAGGTGTGAGTCCCCTCGCCGCTCGGCGCGTAGGCGGGAAGCTCCTCGACCTCGAAGTCGTCGGGCGTCTCGAAGCGGCCGAAGCTCACGGCCGCGGACCGCTCACGAGGTCGAGGTGGCGGCGTCGCGCACCGGCTGGAACGAGCGCCGGTGGATCGGCGTGGGTCCGAGGCGACGCAGGGCGTCGAGGTGTTCGGCGGTCGCGTAGCCCATGTGGCGGTCCAGCCCGTAGCCGGGATGCGTCTCGGCATAGCGCTGCATCAAGCGATCCCGATGGACCTTCGCGACGATCGAAGCGGCCGCGATGCTGCCGTCGCGTCCGTCGCCCCCGATCAGGGCCGTCTGGCCCACCACCACACCGGGGATGGTGCGGGCATCCACGAGTACGTGATCGGGGCTCGCGGCCAGGGCCCCCACGGCTCGTTGCATGGCGCGCAGGGTCGCCTGCAGGATGTTGATCCGGTCGATCTCGTCGGGGGCCGCGGCGCCGATCCCGACCGCGAGCGATTGCTCGCGGATGGCCCGGTCCAGCTGCTCCCGCTGCGGCGCGGAGAGCTTCTTGGAGTCGTCGAGTCCGGGCAGCTCGACGCGATCGTTCAGGATCACGGCGGCAGCCACCACGGGCCCTGCGAGCGGACCGACGCCGACCTCGTCCACGCCCGCGACGCGCCGGCAGCCCTGCGCGACGAGCGCCCGTCGATGCGCGAAGAGACGGGACAGACGTCGTCGCTCGCGCCGGATGCTCTCCAGGCGGCGCTCGACGGACTCCGCGAGGTGCCGCGCGCCCTTGCGCGGATCGTCTCGCAGGTCCCGGTGCAGACTTCGGAGCGGAGCGGGGCCGTCGGCGGCCGCCAGGCGCGAGCGAAGCTGCGCGAGTGAAGCGCGTCCGGCCGAGATCTCCGCCACCGCCTCCCCCCATGGGACGGTCGCCGGCGCCCTCCGGGCGCCTTCGACTCGATTGGCCTAACGAGCGAGCACGACTCCGACGGGAGAGGTGCGCACCACGGAAGCCGCGTTGCTGCCGATGAAGTAGTCGCTGATCCGGTTGCGACCGTAGGCACCGATCACGATCAGGCCCGCGCGGGCCTCGCGTGCCGTGTCCACGAGCTTCACGTCGGGCCGCCCCAGGGTCGAGGAGGTCTCGCGCACCGGAACCTCGAGGCCGCCGACCAGCTGCCGCACCTCTTCGAAGCGGGCCACGGCCCGTCCCTTGTCCTTGGAGTCGACGAAGACGTGAACCGCCTCGCCCAGGCCGTTCGCGAGCTCGACGGCCAGATTCGCCGCGGCCCGCGAGCCCGGGGAGCCGTCGAATCCCAGCACGATGGGTCCACCGAGCAGGGCTCCGGTGGGCACCACGAGACACGAGCAGGTCGACTTGCGCACCACCGAGTCGACGGTCCCACCGATCAGCACGCTGCGTCCCGCCGAGCTCTTGCCGTCGCGGCCCAGGACGATCAGGTCGACGTTCTGACCGCGTTCGACGATCCGGTCGTCGGCCGCACCGCTGGCGGGCTCGCAGCTGGCGTCGACTCCTTCGCCTCGCGCCCGCTCGCCGAAGCGTCGGGCGACGGCCTCGGCGCGCGCCTTGTAGTAGGCCCCGAGCTCCGCGTCCGGAAAGCCGGGAACCGAGAGGTCGTCACTGCCGGGCGACCGCACATCGCGATCCTCGACCACGGTCACGCCGGCCAGCCGGGCGCCCAGCCGGGACGCCAGCGCGGTTCCGCAGCGCTCCGCCGCCGTGGCGCCTTCCGAACCATCAGTTGCAACGAGGATCGACTCGGTCATAGGGCTCCCTGCAGTGCCCGCGGGACAGGATCGGTCCCCGGGGTACTCGACGCGGGCCAATGTAAGGGACCCCCGAGGGAGAATCAATTCCGGGTTCGGGGGCGGCGGACCCCGGAGCGCGCCCTCGGGAGCCTCGCGCGGGCCTCCGCGTCCGCCGCAGGTTCCCGGCGGTCGGGTGATATGCTCGGCTCCCGCCCCGCATCACCGGCGCCGGCGCATCCTTTGCGAGTGGCCCCGGGAGCGACGACGCGAGGAGATGGCCGAGTTGGCACGAGACGGGAAGGCATCCGATCCCCCGGAGGAGCCCTGGGACGACGGGGCCGAGGCCGATGCAGAGCGCGCCGGGCCGATTCCCGACATCTTCCGCCGCATGATGGCGCTGGGCTTCTCCGGTCTGTTCAGCACCGAGGCCGCGATCCGCGGCGCCCTGGGCGACACGGTCCCGCGAGAGTGGGTGGAGTTCGTCTCCGAGCAGAGCGAGCGGACCCGGGCCGACTTCACCCAGCGCCTCGCCGAGGAGTTCGGGCGGGCCCTGGCCGACGTGGACCTCGCGGAGCTCGCGGAGCAGCTCCTCGAGGGCCGCACCATCGAGGTCAAGGCCGAGATCCGATTGCAGCCACGCGCGGTGGACGAAGGCGAGAAGCGCTAGAAGATCTGCGGCAACGCGGACGACGACTGCTCTGGGGGAACGAAACGGCATGGCTCGAGACGGAGACGGCAACCAAGCGGCGAAGCGGGACGCGAGGAAGGCGGTACTTCCCGCGGCGATCGGCTGGATCGCGTTCCTCGCGCTCCTCGGCTGGGTCGGCTTCCTGCACCAGGGTCTCGGCTCGCCACCCGGCGGCTGGGCGAGCGAGTGGTGGCATCCCACCCAGTTCCTCCTGCTGACCCCGACCGTCGGCGGCTGGAGCGACGTCCCGCTCTTCGGCACCACCGTGCTCTCGCTGCCTTCGCTCCTGCTGGTCAGCCTCGTCTACCTGGGAACGCGATCCGCGATCCTGCGCACGATCGGGCTCGCAGCCGCCGTCAGCGGCGTGGTGTTCTGCCTCACCGCCTTCAGCGCCAGTGGCCCCTGGGAGCTCTTCCACTGGCGACTGTCGGTGGTGATCCTGCTCGTCGGTCTCGCGATCGGCAGCGCCATCATGTCGCCGGCCCTGGCCGAAGCCTGGCTGCGGCGCGGTCCGCTGGCGAAGCTGCTCCTCTACGTCCCGCTCGCCTTCGCGGTGATCGCCCTGATGCGAAACGCGACCGGGACCGACGAGACCCTGCCCGCGAACTTCTCGCCTTGGCCCGTGATCACGGTCTTCGGACTCGAGATGGGGGCCTATACGACGGTCGGCGTGCTCTTCGGACTCGCCATCGGCCTGGGAGGCCTGACCCAGTGGGGCCGCCGGCCGCTGATCGTTCTCGTCGGCGTGCTGGTCGGCTGTGTCTTCCCGGCCATCTGGTTCCAGCAGCGCTTCTCCAACACCGAGCCGGGCGCCCTGGTCGGGATGGCCGTGCTGGCGGCGGTCGGCCTGGCCCTGGCGAGCATCACGCGGCACGGCGACCGGAGCACGAGACTCGCGCATCGCGGAGCCCTCTTCGCGCTGGGTGCCTTCCTGGTGCTCATCCCCCTCTTCGCGGGCCGGGCCTGGGCCGCAGCGGACTACACGATCAACAAGTTCGTGCGCGCGCGCACCATGTCGAACGCCCTCGCCGAGTACTACGCCAAGGAGGGCGAGTACCCGGAACGACTCGAGACCCTGGTCGAGCAGAGCTACCTCGACGTGCTCCCGCGACCGCGGGTCGGCTTCGACTTCCTGTACGACGTGGGCATGCTGCCGCCGCTGGCCTTCTCGTACCGGGGCCTCGGGAGCAGCTACGTGCTCGAGTTCAACTCCACGGAGTGGGTGCAGTGCGCCTACAACCCGCCCTGGGCGCCGGGCGCCGGCGGCGAGTACGAGGAAGAGGAGTACGAGGACGAGTACGACGACGAGTCCGGCGAAGCCTGGTCGTGCCCGGACACCCGTCCGGCGCTGTGGGGCAACGAAGAAGAGGGCGGAGACGAGTATCCCGAAGAGTACGACGAATACGAAGACGAGTACGAGGAGGAGTAGGACGGGTGGCGCGCCAGCTCTCTCTCGCTGAGCGCGTCTACCGGGCGCGGCGGATCGGAGTCACCTTCGGTCGCATCTACCTCGGCATCAAGGCGAATCAGTTCGTCGCCCGCCGTCTGGCACCGCGCGACATGGAGGCGCGCTGGGCCGAGTTCAACGAGGAGTCGGCCCGGTCGATCCATGACGCCGCCATCGAGCTGCGCGGCCTGATCCTGAAGGGCTGCCAGTTCATCGGATCGCGCGCCGACGTCGTTCCCCCCGAGTACGCCCGGGTCCTGGCCAGCCTGCAGGACCGCGTCCCCGCCAAGCCCTTCCGGGTGGTCCGCCGGACCGTCGAGCGCGAGCTGGACGCGACCCTCGAAGAGAGCTTCCGGAGCTTCGAGGAGAGCCCCATCGCTTCGGCCTCCCTCGCCCAGGTGCACCGTGCGGAGCTGCACGACGGCACGCCCGTCGCCGTCAAGGTGCAATACCCGGAGATCGAGACGCTGGTGCGGTCGGACCTCTCGAACCTGCGGGCGCTGTTTCGCGCCGTGGGACTGCTCGAGCGGGACTTCGACCTGATGCCGCTCGTCGACGAGCTGGGCATCCAGATGCCGCTCGAGCTGAACTTCGTGAACGAGGCCGAGAACGCCGAGACGATCGGACGCTTCTACGCCCATCGGGACGACGTCTGCGTGCCGCGCGTGCATTGGGAGTACACCACCCGGCGGGTCCTGGTCAGCGACTTCGCGCCGGGGATCAAGATCAGCGACGTGGCGGCGCTCCGTGCGGCGGGCGTAGAGCCGGACGCGGTGATGAAGACCCTGGTGGAAGCCTACTGCGAGCAGATCTTCGTCCACGGCTTCTTCCACGCGGACCCCCACCCCGGCAACCTCATCGTGCAGCCCGGTGACGCTCCCGGCGAAGCACCCCGCCTGGTCTTCGTGGACTTCGGCCTCGCGAAACGGCTCCCGGCCGCCTTCCGCCACGGAATCCTCGAGCTGGCCTCGGCCCTGCTCCAGGGAAGCGCCGAGCGCATGGCCGTCGCGCTTTCGGAGCTCGGCTTCGAGACGCGGGAGGGCGGGGTCGAGGCGCTCCGGGACATCGCGGAGGTGGTGCTGGAGACCGCGATCCGGTTGCGACAGCAGACCTGGGTCGATCGCGACGCGACCCGCGAGGCCTCGGAGCGTCTGCCGCGCATGATTCGCGAGAACCCGATCGTGCGGGTGCCGAGTCACGTGGTTCTGCTGGGACGCGTGATCGCGCTGCTCTCGGGCCTCGGGCACTCGCTGGAGGGCCGCATCGACATGCTGCAGACGGTGCTGCCCTATGTGATGCGCAGCGCCGCTGCCCAGACGGAAGAGCACGACGCCGCCTCCCCGGCCCCGGGACCCGGCCCTCTCGAGCAGGCAGACCCCGGATGACGCGCCACCCGGAGCCCCTCGCACGCACGGGGCGGGGGGACTGGGGCCTGCGCGAGGACCGCATGTCCCTGGCGATCTCACTCGGGGGAGCCGCCCGGCCCGAGGAGTGGCAACAGCTGCTCGGCTGGGTGGACCGGGCCGAGAGCCTGGGGCTCCACTCCGTGTGGATCCCGGAGATGCACTTCGCGCCGGGCGTGGCGACCTCGCCGCTCCTGACCCTGGCGGCCTGCGCGGCCAGGACCCGGAAGCTGCGCCTGGGGACGACGTCGCTGTTGCTCCCGATCCGACCGCCGCTCCGCGTCGCCGAGGAGGTGGCGGCACTCGACCGACTCTCCCGGGGACGGGTGCTGCTGGGGCTGGGCCGCGGCTTTCGCGCTCCCCTCTTCGCCGCGTTCGGGATCGACGCGGCCACCAAGCGCGACCGATTCGACGCGGCCCTGGACCTGATGCTGGCGCGGTGGGCCGGCAAGAGCGCCGCGCTCGAGGGCACCCCTTTCGAAGACGACGACGCGGGCGGTCGCGAGCCCGACGGTGCGCGGCCGCACCAGCAGCCGCATCCCCCGCTCGCCGTCGCGGCCTTCGGGCGCAAGGGACTCCTGCAGGCCTCCCGCCGCGCCCTCCCCTACCTGGCTTCGCCCCTGGAGCCGTTGTCCCTGATCGAGGAGAACCTGGCCTTCCACCGCGAGCATCTTCCGGAAGGCGCCGACCCGGACGCGATCGTGGTGCCGGTCATGCGCACGGTGTACGTCGCCGGGACGGACTCCGAAGCTGCCGAGGTCTACGGCGCGCTCGAGCACGAGACCCGCGCGACGCGGTCGCGAGGCCGGGTCCCGGCGGCCATCGCCCGGGCCGCGGATGCCGATCTGGACGAGCGCGCCGTCATCGGAACCCGCGAGCGGGTGATCGACGAGCTCGCGCGCTATCGCGAACGCCTGGGCGTCGACCTGCTGGTGGTGCGCCCCCAGGTCGGCTCGGTCGACCCGGGGCAGCGCGAGGCGGCTCTCGATCGCCTGGCCACCGAGGTCCTGCCCGCGCTCGTCTGAGCGCCCCACCGCGAAAGGCGAGCGTTCCCCCGCTCAGCCGGCGTCCGTCTCTTCTCGCGTGAACGAGATGAACGCCATGCTGGGACGCTTGGACGAATCGCGCATGGCGAACTGGATGTTGTCGAGGGTCCAGCCCTGTCGGGTCCAGTCGTTCAGGACCTCTTCGATCTCGACGTCGGTGACGGAGCTGAGCTCCACGACCTTCCAGGTGATGGCCACGCGCGCCCTCCCGCGACCTTGTCGGCAGCCCCGGGGCTCGACCTGAGTGGAGCGCTACGAGAGGTCGAGATCCGCCGCCGCGTAGCTGATGATCCAGTCGGCCCCGGCGCGGCGGATGGCCACGAGCGCCTCCTTCATCGCCCGGTCGCCGTCGACCCAGCCGCGCTCGGCGGCGGCGTGGATCATCGAGTACTCGCCCGAGACCTGGTAGGCGGCGAGCGGTACGTCGAACTCGGCCCTCGCATCCGCCAGGACGTCCAGGTAGGGGAGCGCCGGCTTCACCATCAGCGCATCCGCCCCCTCCTCGAGATCGAGACGCATCTCGCGCAGGGCCTCCCGGCGGTTCGGCGGGTCCATCTGGTACGAGCGACGGTCCCCGAAGGCCGGCGTGCTCTCGGCGGCGTCGCGGAAGGGTCCGTAGAAGGCGCTCGCGAACTTGGCCGCGTAGGACAGGATGGGCAGCTCTTCGAAGTCGTTCTCGTCCAGGATGCGACGAATGGCGGCGACCCGTCCGTCCATCATGTCCGAAGGCGCGACCACGTCTGCACCCGCACGGGCGTGGGAGAGCGCGGTCGCCGCCAGCCGCTCGACCGAGGGGTCGTTCCGCACCTCGTCGCCGTCGACGATCCCACAGTGACCGTGATCGGTGTACTCGCAGAGGCACACGTCGGTCATCACGCAGAGATCGGGCAGCGCACCCTTGACGGCGGAGACGGCCCGCTGCACCACGCCGTCCGCCGCATCGGCGCCCGAGCCGACCGGGTCCTTGTCGGCGGGGATTCCGAAGAGGATCACCGCCGGGACTCCCCGATCGAAGACCCGCTTCGCCTCCTCGACCAGCCGATCGGTCGAAAAGCGATGGACCCCGGGCATCGACACCACCGGCTCGCGCACGCCACTGCCCTCGACGACGAAGAGCGGCAGGATGAGGCCGTCGCGAGAGACCCGGTTCTCTCGCGCCATCCGGCGCAGGGTCTCGTTGCGTCGCCAACGTCGCATGCGGGTACGGGGGAAGCTCATCGGGGATCGACCTCCTCGTTCGCGGCTCGCATCGCGCGCACCCGGGACGAGAGAGCCTCCACGAGGGCGCGCGGGTCCGGCCGCTTGGGCACGACGTCCGGCTCGATTCCATGCCGACGCAGCGCGGCGGCGGTCGTCGACCCGACCGCCGCGACCAGGCAATCCCCCGCGGCGCGCCGTGCCGACTCGTCGAGCAGGTCGACGAAATGGTCGACCGTCGACGGGCTCGTGAAGGTGAGTGCGCCGAGGGTCCCGGACTCGAGCTCCTCGCACAGGCGGCCGGCGTCCACCTCGGGACGGCGGTTGCAGTACGCCTCGACGGAGTCCACCCGCGCACCCGCGGCGCGCAGCCCGTCCGCGATGACGGTGCGACCGATGTCGGAACGCGGCAGCAGGAAGCGCCTGCCCTCCGCGGGCGCGGCCTGGAGGATCTGCGCCAGCAGGCCTTCGGCATCGCTGCGACCGGTGGCGACCACGTGGACCGGTAGACCCGCCGACAAGGCGACGTTCGCGGTCTTCTGACCGACACAGAACACCTGGCCTCGGAACGCGCTCAGGTCTCCTCCCCGGGAGCGCGCGCGCGCGTCCAGGAATCGCACCCCGTTGGAGCTGGCGAAGACCAGTCCGTCGAAGTCGGGGAGGGCGTCGATCGCGGCGTCGAGCGCCTCCAGGCGCGCGGCCTCGGTCGGCGCCGTCAGCTCGATCATCGGGACGAGCACGGGCTCGGCGCCTGCCGTCCGCAATGCACTCGCGAGCTCGGAGCTCTGCTCGAAGGCACGGGTCACCAGGACGCGCATGCCGAAGAGCGGCTCCTTCTCCCACCACCGGATCTCTTCGCGCAGCCGCACCACCTCCCCCACCACGACCGTTGCCGGCGCGCCGAGCCCTGCGGACTCGACTCGCGCGGGCAGCTCCCGCAGCGGCGCCTCGACCACCCGCTGGGTGCCCAGGCTCCCCCGCATGATCGCGGCACTCGGCGTTTCGGGCGAGCGGCCGCCGGCCAGCAGCTCGTCGACGATCCGCTGGAGGTTCCGCATGCCCATCAGGATCACCAGGGTGTCGACCGCCGTGCCGAGCGCACCCCAGCGGGTGTCCTGAGCGGGACGGCCCGGGTCCTTGTGTCCCGTCACGACGGCGAACGAAGCCCCGTGGCGACGGTCGGTGATCGGAATCCCCGCATAGGCGGGCACGGCGACGGCCGAGCTGACCCCGGGCACGATCTCACAGGGGATTCCCGCCTCCGCGCACGCCGAAGCCTCCTCTCCGCCACGCCCGAAGACGAAGGGGTCACCTCCCTTGAGACGGACCACCACGCGGCCCGCGCGGGCACGCTCGAGCATCAGCGCGTTGATCTCGTCCTGCGGTCGGGTCGGGGCCTCGTGGCCGCGCTTGCCGACGTCGACCCACTCGGCATGCGCGGGCGCCAGCGCCAGCAGCTCCTTCGTCGCGAGCGAGTCGAAGAGGATGGTGTCCGCCCGGGCGAGTGCCGCCGCGCCGCGCACGGTGATCAGGTCGGGGTCCCCGGGGCCGGCACCGACGAGGATCACGCGCCCACTCACTGCGGCGCTCCGTCGTCCGGAGCCTCCGAGTGAAGAGCCGCGAGGATCTCCGCTCCACCGGCCTCGAGCACGGCCTCGGCCACGCCCCGCCCGAGCTGCGGTGCCGCGTCGGGCTCACCGCTCGCCTCGTGGCGCGCGATGCGAAGACCGTCGTGGCTCGCGATCAGGCCGCGGACCCGCAGCCGATCCGGAGCCACGAGATCGGCGTGGACGGCCAGGGGAATCGTGCAGTCACCCTCGAGTCGCTCGAGGAAGGGCCGCTCCGCGGCCACCGTGAGAGCGACCGCGGGGTCTTCCAGGGCGGCCAGCTCCTTCGCGATCGGGTCGTTGCTGCGCGCCTCGAAGGCCAGGGTGCCCTGGCAGACCGCCGGCAGCAGCTGATCGGTCGACAACCGTTCGTCGATACGGTCGCCGAGGCCCAGGCGGTCGAGCCCCGCGCAGGCCAGCACCACGGCGTCGAGACCCTCGCTCTCGATCTTCGCGATCCGCGTGGGCACGTTCCCGCGCAGGGGCACGATCTCGAGGTCGGGGCGCGCAGCCAGCAGCTGAGCACCCCGACGCGCGCTCCCGGTGCCCACCCGCGCTCCCCGACGCAGGGAGGCGAGCGTCGCACCCCGCTCGGCGGCCACCAACGCGTCCCGGGGGTCGGCCCGCTCGGGGAAGGCGACCAGCGAGAGTCCTTCCGCACATCGCGCGGGCAGGTCCTTGGCACTGTGGATCGCCACGTCGGCGCGACCCTCGAGGAGCGCCTCCTCGATCTCCTTCACGAACAGGCCCTTGCCGCCGATCTTCGCCAGGGACACCTGCTGGATGCGATCGCCGGTGGTCTTCACCACGACGCGCTCGGTCTCGAGGCCGAGCTCTTCCCGGATCCGCTTCGCCATCGCGTCCGCCTGGGCGAGCGCGAGGTCACTTCCGCGGGTCGCGATTCGGACGACGCTCACGAGCCGGTCTCGTCGTCTTCGTCGCCGTGCCCGGTTCGGGCGGCGAGGTCCTCCCGCAACGCGGAGTCGGCCTGGGCGCCGGGCGCACGGGCGTCGTCGAGCGCGAACAGCTCGCGGGCAGCTTCCAGCCGCGCCAGTCCTTCCTCGCGGCCGGTCTCCGCCCGCAGCCGTGCGAGCGGCGTGTGCAGGACCTTGTTGACGATCGAGCGGGCGAGCGACTCGACGCCGGACAGCTGATCGTCGCTGAGCTCGAGCTTCGACGCGTGGCGCTGCATCTCCTGCTCGACGATGGCATCGGCTCGGGCGCGCAGGTGACGGATGGTCGGCACGGCCTGCAGCGCCACCAGCCAGCCGTCGAAGCGCTGCTCCTCTTCCAGCACGATCCGCTCGCCGCGACGCGCCTCGCGCTCGCGCTCGTCCGCATTGCGTGCCGCCACCTCCTGCAGATCGTCGACGTCGTAGAGGTAGGCGGTGTCCAGCTCGTTCACGGCGGGATCGACGTTGCGCGGGACGCCCAGGTCGATCAGGAAGAGCGGTCGATTCTGTCGCAGCCGCTGCGCGGCCTCGACGCGGTCGCGCGTGAGCACCGGCCGGTCGCTCTCCACACAGCTGAGGACCACGTCTGCGCCGGCCAGCAGCTCTTCGAGCTCGTCCAGACCGTGGGCCGTACCACCGAACTGCGACGCCAGCTCCGCGGCGTGCTCCACCGTGCGGTTGGCGATGCGCATCCGGCCGAGCCCCTCGCGCTGGAGCGAGAAGGTCGCCGCCTCGATCATGTCTCCGGCCCCGATCAGGAGGGCCTGCTTGTCGTCCAGGCTCTCGAATATCTGGCCGGCCAGCTCGACCGCGACCTTCGCGACCGACACGGGCCGTTCCGCGATGCGGGTCTCGCTCTTGACGCGCTTGGCGGTGTTGAAGGCCCGTTGGAAGAGTCGGGAGAGGACCGGCCCACAGCTTCCGGCCTCCACGGCATCGCGGTAGGCGTCCTTGAGCTGGCCCAGGATCTGCGGCTCACCGACCACCATCGAGTCCATGGCCGAGGCGACGCGGAAGACGTGACGAACGACGTCCCGGTTCCAGTACTCGTACAGGTGCTCGGGATCGAGAGGCTGGGCGAGCTCCGCGATGCCCGTCCCCATGAAGAGGTCTCCCACCCGCAGACGCGCGGCTTCGGGCTGGTGCGTCGTGACCACGAACTCCACCCGGTTGCAGGTGGACACGAGGACCGCCTCCTCGATCTCTTCCGTTCCCGTCAGCTTCTGCAGCAGCGGTGCGACCTCGGCGACGGCGAAGCGCTCCCGCACCTCGACCGGAGCGGTCTTGTGGTTCATGCCCAGCAGCAACAGCTTCACGCCAGGACTCCGATGCCGACCACCGCGAAGATCAGGAACAGGAAGCCCGCCACGGCGCTGGCCGCGGCCTGACGCGCACCCTGATGACCCACGAAGCGCGCCAGGGCGAGACCTGCGTAGATCCCCCAGGCGATCACCATCCACACCTCGTGGGAGGTACCGGACCAGGGTACGCCGTGCACCACCTGCAGCCAGGCCACACCCGTCATGAGGCCGAGGGTGAGCAGCGGGAAGCCCGCCGCGAGGGCGATGGCGTTGACCCGGTCGAGTGCCTCGAGGGAGGGCAGGACGCCCGGGCCCGCCATCCGACGCTTGGCCTTGAGACGTCGGTGCTCGGCCAGGAAGAAGAGCCCGGCGATGCCCGCCAGACCCAGGAGACCCAGTCCCGCGCTGCCGAGCAGCACGTGGACGTGGGGCCAGGACCCGGACAGAGCCCGCTCGCCTTCGCCGGGGGGCCGCTGGACGAGGTGCAGGGCGGCCACGAAGACCGCCAGGAAGGCCACCGGTCCGATCACCGCGGCCAGGGCGGGGATCCGGAGCCGCCACATCAGAGCCAGCAGGCCCGCCACGCCGACCCACGCCATCCACGAGACCGCCATCGGCAGGTCCGTGACCGCGGGTGCGTGGGGCAGCCGGTGCAGGGTGGCGAGGCCGACCCCCTGGGCA
>JANQSB010000147.1 GCA_028284295.1 Myxococcota bacterium
ACCCTGACGGCCAGCCTCGTGCATCCCCGGGAGGTGTTCCGCCCCGCGGTGCGGCGGGCGGCGGCCGCGATCGTTCTCGTGCACAACCATCCGAGCGGCGATCCGGCGCCGAGCGCCGAGGACCGCCGCGTGACGGAGCGCCTGGTTCGCGTGGGCGAGATGCTCGGCATCCGGGTCCTCGACCACGTGGTCGTGGCCGAGCGGGGCTACTACAGCTTCCGGGACGCGGGCGAGCTCTGAGACGATGCCCTCCGTTGGGGCTTCACGCTTCCAGCCGGGCGGGAATTCCCGGCGTGCTCGCTAATGCAGGCGCGACCGGGTGTCGATGCAGACGGAGGATCGGGGCACTCCGGACCGGAGGGACGACACATGTCCAAGGTGAGCTGGCAGCTGGCGGATCAAGCCGCGGCCGTGGATCGACGCCGCTCCGAACGCGCCGAGCTCATCGTGCGTGTCGACTACGCGACCGTGGACGAGCTCTTCTCGGAGTTCACCCGCGACGTCAACGAGGGCGGCCTGTTCATCGAGACCGAGAAGCCGCGCCCGGCGGGCACCGAGGTGTGCCTGCACTTCAACCTCCCGGGAAGCGATCGCACGGTGAAGACGAACGGAACCGTGGTCCGCGTCTGCGATGGCAGCGACGGCAGCGCCGCCGGAATGGGCATCGAGTTCGACGATCTTCCGAGCGATGCCCGCAGCCACATCAACGAGGTGATCCGGACCCTGCGATCCCGCAGCGCGGGGTCCTGAACCCGGACCCGGGGTCCCGGGGCTCGCCGCGGAGCTAGAAGGGGACGTCGTCGCCGGGCGGGGGGCCGCCGCCGAAGTCGCTCCCGCCGCCACCGCCGCTCCCGCCGCGCTGGCCGCCGCCTCCACCGCCACCGCCGCCCAGGAACTGCACGGTCTGTGCGTTGATCTCGGTGGTCCAGCGCTTCTGGCCTTCCTTGTCTTCCCACTCGCGGGTCTGGATGCGCCCTTCCACGTAGACGCTTCGCCCCTTGGAGAGATACTTCGAGCAGTTCTCTCCGGTGGGACCCCAGGCGACGATGCGATGCCACTCGGTGCGTTCCTGTCGCTCGCCGCTCTTGTCGGTCCAGTTCTCGCTGGTCGCGACGGGGAAGGTGCAGACGGCCTGACCGCTCTGGGTGTATCGCAGCTCCGGGTCTCGGCCGAGGTTTCCGACGAGGATCGCTTTGTTGACACCTGCCATGTGGGGGGCTCCCGAGGGACTCGTGGTTTTGGGGGCGTTGCCCTCGCATGGTCCCGCCGCGCCGATGCGCCGTCAATAGCGAACGCCCGTACACGCGCCGCGGCGAGGGTCGATTGGCGCCCCCGATGACACGCCGTTATCGTCCACCCGTTTCCCTTTCCGGGGGGTGGGGAAGTCTTGATCCTTCGTCGGATTCAGGCGTGCCACCGTGGCCAGTAGGGCCGCGGGTCGAAAGGGCGGCTCGCGCGGAGCATCGGCCCGCAAGGGCAACGGTGCGCTCGCGGAGCTGTTCGCGCGGCTGGGAGGCGAGTTCGCCGGACTCGCCCTGATCGGGACCGCGCTGCTCGGCGGCCTCGCTCTTGCCACCTACTCGCCGCACGATCCCGTCGGAAGTCTCGAGCCGGTGATGAACCGCGCTGGAGCGGCCGGGGCGACCCTGGCGGGCTGGCTCTTCGGCGGCTTCGGCTGGGGAGGCGCGGTCGTCGTGGGATCGATGGGCTGGCTCGGGGGTCGCCTGGTCATGGGACGGGGCGTTCCGCGCGCGGACAGCCGCTTCTGGGTCGGCAGCGCCCTGCTCGTGATCGCGGCCGCGAGCCTGCCGGCGCTCCTCTACGAGGTGACGGACGCACGGCTGGGCTCCCCGCGCTCCGGGGCGGTCGGGGCCTGGCTGGTCGACTACCAGGTCCTGCTCTTCAGCGACTGGGGGGCGCTGCTGGTGAGCGGCTTCGTGGGCGTCGTGGGTGCCCTGTCGGTCACCGGCATCTCCCTGGGCCGGGCACTCGCCGCGCTGGGCGGCGCCACGACCGCCGTCGGGCTGGTGGCCGCGGCCGTGCTCTCGAGCCTCTGGGAGCGCCTCCAGGGTCTTCTCCTGCGTCTCGCCCACCGGGTGCGACGGGGCGTCACGCGTGCGCGCAACGTGGCGGCCCGGCTCACCGTCTGGCGCGAGCAGCGGGCCCGGCGCGCCCGGCAGGCGGCCCTGCAGCCGGAGCTCCCCGAGGACGAAGGGGACGGCCAGTGGTCGATTGCCGAGGAGCCCGAGGAAGAGCGGGCGCTGCTTCGCAGGATCGCAGGCCGGAACGCCGGGAAGGGCGAGGAGGAGAAGCCCGACGCCCTGATGCCCGTGGAGCCCACCTTCAAGCCGAAGCTGCGGCCCGGGGGGCGCCGCAAGCGGGAGGCCGGGCCCGACATCGTCGATCACGAGCTCGAGCGCCGGTCCAATCCGTCCCAGGAGGCCTTCCACTTCGACGAGGCGACCGCCCAGACGGGGCCCTTCCGGCTGCCGGAGCTCTCGACCTTCCAGACGCCGCCTCCGGGCACGCGGGGCTACGACCGCGACAGCCTGCTGATGAACTCGCGCATCCTGGAGAAGAAGCTGCTCGACTTCGGGGTGAAGGGGCGTGTCGTGCGGGTACACCCCGGCCCCGTCATCACCATGTACGAGTACGAGCCGGCGCCGGGCATCAAGGTGAACAAGATCGTCTCGTTGACCGACGACCTGGCCATGGCGCTGCGCGCGATCTCCATCCGCATCATCGCGCCGCTTCCCGGCAAGTCGGTGGTCGGGATCGAGATTCCCAACGCCGAGCGCGAGACCGTGTACGTGCGCAGCCTGCTCGAGTCCGAGAGCTTCCGGAGCAGCGAATCCACCCTCTGCGTGACCATGGGCAAGGACATCTTCGGCAACTGCGTGAGCTCGGATCTGGCGCGGATGCCCCACCTGCTGGTCGCCGGCGCCACGGGTACCGGCAAGAGCGTGTTCCTGAACGCCTTCCTGTGCTCGCTCCTGTGTCGGGCCACGCCCAGCGAGCTGAAGCTCCTGCTGATCGACCCGAAGCTGCTCGAGCTCTCCATCTACGAGGGCATCCCGCACCTGATCGCGGACGTCGTCACGGCCCCCAAGCGCGCGGCGGCCGCCCTGCAGGGCATCGTGCGCAAGATGGAAGAGCGCTACCAGATGATGAGTGCGGCGCAGGTCCGCAACATCGACCAGTTCAACGCCAAGGCCGAGGAGGCCATCGAGAACGGCCAGACGACCTTCCGCCTGCGGCCCAAGCCGGGCGAGGAGCAGGGCGAAGAGGTGCCCTGGGTCCAGCTGCCCTACATCGTGGTCGTGATCGACGAGCTGGCCGACCTGATGGTGCTGGCCGCCAAGGACGTCGAGGAGTCGCTGCAGCGGCTGGCCCAGATGGCTCGCGCGGCCGGGATCCACCTGGTGCTGGCCACCCAAAGGCCCTCCGTCGACGTGCTCACGGGCGTCATCAAGGCCAACTTTCCGGCACGCGTCTCCTTCCAGGTGTCCTCGGGGACGGACTCGCGGACGATCCTGGACCAGAAGGGCGCCGAGAACCTGCTGGGCATGGGTGACATGCTATTCCTCCCGCCGGGCACCTCGGTGCTGCAGCGGCTGCACGGGTCCTTCGTCACCGAGAAGGAGGTGGCGGAGGTCGTCGCCTTCCTGCGGGACCAGGGCAAGCCGGTGTACGACCAGGACCTGATGGCCCTCAAGGAAGAGGCCGAGGTCCAGGAAGCGCGGGGCGAAGACGTCGATGAGATGTTCGACCAGGCAGTGGCGATCGTGGCCGAGACGCGGAATGCGTCGATCTCCTACATCCAGCGGCGCCTCAAGATCGGCTACAACCGCGCCGCGCGCATCATCGAGCAGATGGAGAACGAGGGCATGGTCGGGCCCCAGGAGGGGACGCGTCCGCGCAGTGTCTTCCTGCGCCAGACCGACGAGGACGAGTACGCCTAGGCTGCTGCGCGGGGCGGCCCTCGCCATCGCCCTGCTGCCCTTCGGCGCGCCGGCCCTCGCGAGCTGCGTGGAGCAGGTCGCCGCCACCGTTCAGGCCCACTACGACTCCGTCGAGGACTTCTCCGCCCGCTTCGAGCAGACCACCCGGTCGTCGTTGTTCGGTGACGCCGGTGCTTCGCAGGCAGAGGCCTCGCGTGGGCGGGTGGTCTTCGCGAAGCCCGGCCGCATGCGCTGGAGCTACGAGGAGCCCGAGCCCAGCCTGGTCGTGAGCAACGGGGAGACGCTCTGGCTCTACGCGCCCAAGCTGGGGGAGGCCCAGCGGCTACCGGTCACCGAGGGCTTCCTGACGGGTGCCGCGCTCCAGTTCCTGCTCGGCGACGGCAAGCTCGTCGAGTCCTTCGAGATCACCGCCGAGTCCTGTCCCATGAAGGAGACCGCGCAGGCCAAGGAAGAGGGCCGCAAGCCGGTGGTGGAGCTCGAGCTCACCCCCCGTCAGGCGAGCGGCTACGAACGCCTGGGCCTCACCGCGAACCCGACGACCGGTGAGGTGTTGGCCACCCGCGTAGTGGACCTCTTCGGCAACGAGACGCGGATCGCGTTCGACGAGATCGCCACCAACACCCGGCCGGGGCCGGAGACCTTCGACTTCGTTCCCGAGCCTGGGGTCGAGGTCATCGAGCTCCCCGCGGCCCCCTGAACCGCGTCGCGCTCCGCTGCGCAGCTCGCTTCGCAGCACCCCCGGATTTCCGCTTTTCCCCCAGCCTCGTCCGGCCCGGCGGGGAGGCGGGCTGCCGGTGGGTCGTCGTTCCGGACGGGATCCCGACGCAATTCGCGTCCCTGCCGCGCGAGGCGGCACCGAGGCGGCAGGAGGAATGCAGCCGATTCCCGCAAGTCTCCGTTCCGGGTGGGAAAGCGCGCAGGACGTCTTCGAGAGGCCCGGCCGCGGCGCACCTCATGCGGCAGAACTTCATATAAAACGATGGTTTACGTAGTTGAACGTCACCGGGGCGCGCTTGACACCCCCTAGGCGGCTGCTAGCTTGAATGCGGAAAAAGCCATCAAAACCGAGAGGTTCGACGCTCTTCGCACTGCTGGACACGGGACCGGCTCCCCGCTGCGCTGTGTATGCGGAGTCCGTATCCGGAAAAGGCACCCCCTCCGCGCTCGGCTTCCGGCTGGCGTCGCACGAACGGACAAGCGCAGGTGCGCACGGACCCGGGCAGCGGGTGCCGCGCTCACCGAGATCTGCCGAGAGATGGCACGAGACAGGGTTGCCAGGGGTCGATGTGGAGGCCAGGAGAGCGAAAGACCTGATGGCGCTGGAACTTGCAGCCATCCAACTACCGGGTTCGCGCACCGGCGACCCCCTCGGGCGCGCCTGCAGGCTCGTGCGGGCTTCCCGCGCGCAGTCCTGCTCCTGGCCAGTATTCGCGGAATCCCGGGTGGGAGCGCGAAGGGAAAGTGAGCCCACTTCGGTACGACCGGCCACCTACTTGCGTGGGCGTGTGCCCGTTTCCGCGGTGACGAATGGTGGAGCCGTCCGTCGCGAGCGGTGTCTGAAGAGGGACGTGGGACGAATGACTGCCGCCGCGCTGCGCATTGGCACGGCTTTCGCAGTGAGAGACCTCGGGAAGCCTGGACGGGTGGATCGACTCTGGAACGAAGGGGTCCACCCGGGGCGGAATGAGGAGAGGGCGCGATGAGCGAGCATGATTCGGGATCGGGTTCGGGCCGGCGGGGCTTCGTGCGAGACATGATCGGCAGGATCGCACCCGCCGGGCCGCGGAGCGGCAACGAATTCGGAATCGAGCCGGAGTCGGTAGAGTTCGGTTCGGACGAGCGCGAGATCCGACGGGGGGAGGACGACGTGCGCGGAGACCGGGGAGACAGGGACGTGCGAGACGGGCGCGGATCCGGAAGCGAGGTCGAGCACCTCCAGGACGCGATTCGCTTCTTCGGGAGCGACTCCGTGGAGTTCCGCCGCTCTCTGGACCGCGTGCTCGCCGACTACGAGACGCTCCGCCGCCGCTACGAGGCGACCCGCAACCAGGTCCACGACCAGGAGCGCCAGAACGAGAAGCTGGTGAACATGCTCCAGGAGGCCAAGCAGCAGATCGAGCTCCTCAAGGAGGAGGTCGACAAGCTGTGCGCGCCGCCCAACACCTACGGGATCTTCACGCGGCCCAACAAGGACGGCACCTCGGAGCTGCTGGTGGACGGTCGGCCGATGCGCGTCAACGTGCATCCGAACATCGATCCCTTCCAGCTCGAGGAAGGGCAGCTCGTGCTGCTCAACGAGGCCTTCAACGTGATCGAGGCTGCGGGCTACACCCAGCGGGGAGAGGTCTGCACGGTCGTCGACTTCGTGTCCGAGAACCGCGTGATCGTGCTCGGCCACACCGACGACGAGAAGGTCGTCACCATCGCCGAGCCCCTTCGCAGCGAGAAGGTCCGCGTGGGCGACCACCTGCTGGTGGACGCGCGCACCCAGTACGCCTTCGAGAAGATGCCCAAGTCGGCCGTCGAAGAGGTCGTGCTCGAGGAGATCCCCGACGTCACCTACGAGCAGATCGGTGGCCTGGGGGATCAGATCGAGACGCTGCGCGACTCGGTCGAGCTTCCCTACGTGCATCCGGAGGTCTTCGCCGAGTACGACCTGCGGCCGCCCAAGGGCATCCTGCTCTACGGCCCGCCGGGTTGCGGCAAGACCCTGATCGCGAAGGCGGTCGCCAACAGTCTGGCCAAGAACATCGAGAAGCGGACGGGTCGCGCCACCACCCCCTACTTCCTGAACGTGAAGGGCCCCGAGCTGCTCAACAAGTACGTGGGCGAGACCGAGAGCAAGCTCCGCGAGGTGTTCAAGAAGGCGCGCGAGAAGGCGAGCCAGGACGTGCCCGTCGTGATCTTCTTCGACGAGATGGACTCGCTCTTCCGCATGCGCGGGTCGGGCATCTCGTCCGACATGGAGGCCACGGTCGTCGCGCAGTTCCTGGCGGAGATCGACGGCGTCGAGTCGCTCGAGAACGTCATCGTGATCGGCGCGTCGAACCGGCAGGACCTGATCGACCCGGCGGTGCTCCGCCCGGGCCGCCTGGACCTGAAGATCAAGGTGCAGCGCCCGGACGAGAGCGCGGCACGGGAGATCTTCGCCAAGTACCTGACCCCCAACCTGCCCTTGGCCGACGAGCTGATCGTCAAGTACAAGAGCGAGGCGGGGAGCGACCGGGACGCGGCCTGCCGCGGCACGATCGAGACCCTGGTCGAGGGCATGTACAGCACCGGAGAGGAGAACAAGTTCCTCGAGGTGACCTATGCCAAGGGCGAGCGGGAGATCTTCTACTTCAAGGACTTCGCCAGCGGCGCCATGATCGAGAGCATCGTGGCCCGGGCCAAGCGCAAGGCCGTCAAGCGCTTCATCGAGCACGGTGAGAACGGAATCACGATGGACGACCTGGCCACGTCGGTACGCGAGGAGTTCAAGGAGAACGAGGATCTCCCGAACACCACGAACCCGGACGACTGGGCCCGGATCTCCGGCCGCAAGGGAGAGCGCATCATCAACGTGCGCACCCTCATCACCGGAATGGAGCGCAAGGAGCAGTCGATCGAGACCATCCAGCCGGGCCAGGGGCAGTACCTCTAGCCGACAGGAGCAGCGACCCAGGCGCCGGGTCCGTGATGCGCGGAGTGCCCGTCACGGACCCGGCGCGATCTTCTTCCCGACCCGGCGCGGACGCGGGTCGGGCATCGGACGCGACGAGGAGCGAATGGCGATTCCCTCCATCATGGGCACCGAGATCGAGTACGGGATCATGGTCAAGAACGACCCCGACTTCGACCCGATCTCGAGCTGCGTGCTCCTGGTCAACGCCTACCGGGAAGACCCGGCGGGCGAGATCCTGTGGGACTACGACCAGGAGAACCCGCTCGCCGATGCCCGTGGCTTCCAGGTGGACGGCGAGAAGTACACGCCGAACCAGCAGGAGAACATCGCCCGCAACAAGACCCTCATCAACGGCGCCCGCTACTACGTCGACCACGCGCATCCGGAGTACTCGAGCCCGGAGGTGACCAACCCCCGCGATCTGGTGGTGCACGAGAAAGCCGGGGAGCGGGTCCTGGAGATCAGCCGTCGAGAGGCGACCAGCCTGCTGCCGGAAGGCGCGACCATGCTGGTCTACAAGAACAACAGCGACCGCAAGGGCAACAGCTACGGGTCCCATGAGAACTACCTCATGGACCGCCGCACCTCCTTCAAGCAGATCGTCGAGCACCTGCTGCCCTTCTTCGCGACCCGTCAGGTCTACTGCGGTGCGGGCAAGGTCGGCAGCGAGAACCGCTCGCACCCCTGCGACTACCAGATCAGCCAGCGCGCGGACTTCTTCGAGACCGAGGTCGCTCTGGATACGATGGTCAAGCGCCCGATCATCAACACCCGGGACGAGCCGCACGCCGACCGTGAGAAGTACCGACGCCTGCACGTGATCGTCGGTGACTCGAACATGAGCGAGTACACGATCTACCTGCGCAACGGCGTCACGGCGCTGGTGCTGCAGATGATCGAGGACGGGGCCATCCACAAGGACCTGGTCCTGCGAGACCCCGTCAAGGCCATCAAGCAGGTCTCCCACGACCCGTCCTGCAAGCTCGAGCTCGCGCTCGACAACGGCAAGAAGATGAGCGCGGTGCAGCTGCAGAAGGAGTTCCTCGACCTGGCGCTCTCCTACACCTCGGGCCGCGAGAACGCGGACTGGGTCCCGGACATCCTCGAGAAGTGGCAGGATGCGCTCGAAGCCCTCGAGCGGGACCCGATGGAGCTCTCGGAGAAGATCGACTGGGTGATCAAGAAGGCCATGATCGAGGGCTTCATGGATCGCAAGGGTCTCGACTGGCAGGCCTCGCAGGTCTCGATGCTCGACCTGCAGTATCACGATAGTCGCCCCGACAAGGGGCTATACTTCATGCTCGAACGGCAGGGCAGGGCGCTCCGGATCGTGAGCGACGAGGAGATCACCGCGGCCATCCATACGCCTCCGGAGGACACGCGGGCCTATTTCCGCGGAGAGTGCCTGCGGCGTTACCCGTCCCAGGTCTTCGGTGTGAACTGGGACTCGATCTCCTTCGCGGACGGGGACGAGCCCATCAAGCGCGTCATGATGGCGGAGCCGCTGAAGGGCTCACGCGTGCACGTCGAGGAGCTTCTGGACAGCTCGCCGTCCGCGGAGCAGTTGATGAAGAACCTTCGCGCCTAGCTGCCACGAGACCGGCGCCGGCGCGGCGGGAAACACCGGGGGGGAGAAAGGAAACATCATGCGAATCATCCAGGATCCGAAGCGACGCGACTCGCAGGCTCTCCCCCTCTACCAGGCGGCCGAATCCCCGCAGAAGCAGAAGTCGAAGGGTGGCGGCGGCGGGGAAGAGGGCGACGCCAAGGGTGAAGGCGGCCAGAAGCTCGCCAAGAAGGGCGAGGAGCTCAAGGAAGAGATGGACAACCTCGTGGACGAGATCGATGCGGTCCTCGAGGAGAACGCGGAAGAGTTCGTCAAGAACTACGTCCAGCGTGGTGGCGAATAGAAGCGGCACGTAGGGGGTCCGCCTCCCTGCCTTCCTCTGTTCGTCCTGCGACTGAAGATCGGGAGGGGATCCTTCGGTGCGCTTCTGGAACACCTATTCGGGCTCGAGCTTCATCGAGCTGCTGAAGAGCGAGCAGCCGGAGCTGCTGCCGCGCTTCTCCGGCGAGCTCCAGGAGCTCTCGGCCCAGGTGCCGCACGGCACGACGGTGGTGGCCTTCAAGTTCGATGGAGGCGTCGTCGTGGCGGGTGACCGGTTGGCCACCGCCGGCATGCAGGTCGCCTCGCGCGACGTGCAGAAGGTCTTCCGGACCGACAGCCACTCGATGATGGCGATCTCCGGCGCGGCCGGCCCGTCGATCGAGATGGCGCGGATCCTCTCGGTGGAGCTCGAGCACTACGAGAAGATCGAGGGAGAGCCCCTGGAGCTGGAAGGCAAGGCGAACAAGCTCTCCCAGATGATCCGGCAGAACCTGCCGGCGGCCATGCAGGGCCTGGCGGTGATTCCGCTCTTCGCCGGCTTCGACACCCGGCGCAAGGCCGGCCGGCTGTGGAAGTTCGACGTGACGGGGGGGCGCTACGAGGAGACCGAGTTCGATGCCACGGGCTCCGGCGGCCTCTTCGCGCGGGAGTCCCTGAAGCAGAGCTGGCGACCCAACCAGACGAAGAGCGAGTCGATCGCGTCAGCCGTCGCGGCGTTGACGGCGGCGGCCGACGAGGACCGCGCGACCGGTGGCGTCGACCTGCAACGGGGGATCTTTCCGATCGTCATGTGCGCGTCCGACTCCGGCATCGAGCAGATCCCGGAGAGCGACATCGAGGCGGCCTACCGCAGCATGCTCGAGGACTCCGCCGACCGAGGTGCCGCGTCATGACGATGCCCTACTACGTGTCGCCCGAGCAGCTGATGGCCGACAAGGCCGAGTTCGCGCGCAAGGGGATCGCGCGGGGGAAGTCGATCGTCGCGCTGGAGTTCGAAGGTGGCGTGCTGCTGATGGCCGAGAACCCCACCGACCTGTCGAAGTGTGGCGAGATCTATGACCGCATCGCCTTCGCGGGGGTCGGGAAGTTCAGCGAGTTCGACCACCTCCGGAAGATCGGGGTGCGCTTCGCGGACACCAAGGGATACGCTTACAGCCGCGAGGACGTTCGGGCCCGCAGCCTGGCGAACGCCTACTCCCAGGCGGTGGGCGAGGTGTTCACCCGGGAGATGAAGCCCCTGGAGGTGGAGCTCCTGGTGGTCGAGGTCGGAGACGACCGCTTCGTGGGCCACGAGCACAATGCCATCTACCGGGTGAAGTTCGACGGCTTCATCAGCGATCACAAGGGCTTCTGCGCCATCGGGGGCAGCGTCGAGGATGTCGAGCGGGTCCTCCAGGACAGCTATCGGGACGGGTTGCCCGCGGGGGAGGCCGCCTCGCTCGCGAAGAGGGCGCTCGAATCCGGCGCCAACGGGAGCTCTTCCCTGGGTGTGACCGACCTGGAGGTGTGCCTGCTGGACCGCTCCCGCGAGGGACGAAAGTTCGTCCGCCTTTCCGCCGATCAAGTGAGGCAGATGCTGGACGGTTGAGGGGGGCTTTGGCCCTCCTCATGGACCGGCGGCATCGAGCCCTATACTCGGGCGCGGGGGCGACCGTTGCAGAAGCGAATCTACGGAGTCGAGACCGAGTACGGCATCATCTTCACGCCGGAAGGTCGCAAGACCCTGCCCGTCGAGAAGGCGATCCGCTTCCTCTTCGAGAAGCTGATCACCACCGAGCACTTCCTCAACGTCTTCCTCGAGAACGGCGCCCGCTTCTACCAGGACACCGGCTGCCACCCCGAGTACGCGACGCCCGAGTGCTCGTCGCCCTCCCAGCTGATCATCTACGACAAGGCCGGGGAGCGCATTCTCGAGGACCTGCAGTCCTACGCGGAGGAGAAGATCCGCGAAGAGCGCATCCCCGGGAAGCTGTCGATCTTCAAGAACAACACCGACTTCGTCGGAAACAGCTACGGCTGCCACGAGAACTACCTGGTCGACCGGGACGTCGACTTCTACTACCTCGCCGAGCAGTTGATCCCCTTCCTGGTGACCCGCCAGATCTACACCGGTGCGGGCAAGGTCTTCCAGACCCAGGACGGCGTGCACTACTGTGTCAGCCAGCGCGCCCAGCACATCTACCAGAAGATCTCGGGCACCACGACCAACGACCGCTCGATCATCAACACGCGCGACGAGCCGCACGCCGACCGCGAGAAGTACCGCCGCCTGCACGTGATCGTCGGCGATTCGAACATGAGCGAGTACACGAACTTCCTGAAGGTCGGTACCTGCTCGGTGGTCCTCCAGATGATCGAGGACAACTACATCAACAAGGACTTCACCCTGCGCAATCCGGTGAAGGCCATCAAGGACATCACCTACGACACCACCTGCAAGCGCCACCTGCGACTGGACAACGGCCGCGAGTACTCGCCCATCGAGATCCAGCGCGAGTACTGCGAGATGGCGCAGAAGTACATCGAGCAGTACCCGGTCAACGACGAGCACAAGAAGGCGGTGGGCATGTGGCAGTACGTGCTCGATTGCCTGGTGGACGACCCCAACAAGCTCTACCGCGAGATCGACTGGGTGATCAAGCGGCACATGCTCGAGCGCTACATCGACCGCAAGGGGACGAGCTGGAACGACCCGCGCGTCTTCATGATGGACCTGCAGTACCACGACATCCAGCGCGACCGCGGGCTCTACTACCTGCTCGAGCGCGCGGGTGCGGTGGAGCGTCTCTACACCGACGAAGAGGTCGATGCAGCCAAGACCGAGCCGCCGCCGGACACCCGGGCGCGCATGCGCGGCGAGTTCATCAAGCTCGCGCGCGAGCACTCGATCCAGTACGACCTGGACTGGTCGAACATCCGGCTCGGCAACCTGCTCAACGTCCGGGTGATCTGCAACAACCCCTTCGAGAGCGACACCGAGAAGGTCGCCGAGCTCGTGCGGACCATCCAGAAGACCAACCTGCGAAAGACGAGCCTGTCGAAGCTCGTCATCCAGTCGTAGGCCGGGACGTGAGCGCAGGCTCCCCTCCCGGCGGTCGTGGAGAGCTGCGGGCGGTTCCCGACCCGCCGGAGCCCGGGGCGGCCTCGCCCGATCCGTCGCCCGACGCTGCGCCCGAGCCGCAGTCGCCCCGTGGCCCGGAGCGCGCCCGGCGCGTCCCCTGGGTCCTCGTGCTGCTCGGGCTCGCGGCCCTCGTCCTGGGCATCGGCTACTCGCTCGAACGGGGCCGTGCCAACGCCCTCGAAGCCGAGGTGGCGGGGCTCCAGGCCGAGCTGGCCAGCGCCGAGGGCCGCTTGGAGGCCGCAGAGCGGCGCATGAGCGTCGTCCGCGGCCACGTCGAGGACCTGGCGGTCCGGATCGGACTCCTGCAGGAGGCCGTGGCGCCGGGCCCGGAGCCGCGCGAGGCGCCCGCGGCCGCGCCAGCGTCCCCATCGGAAG
>JANQSB010000168.1 GCA_028284295.1 Myxococcota bacterium
ACCCTGATGGCGATCCTCTCCGGCGCCCTCCAGCCGGACCGCGGCCGGATCGAGGTCGGGGGCCGGGAGGTCGGGATCCGCTCGCCCCGCCAGGCGCGCGCGCTCGGCATCGAGGCGCTCTACCAGGACCTGGCCCTGGCCGACAACCTGCCGGCCGCCGCCAACGTGTTCCTCGGGCACGAGCGCACGACCCGCGTCGGGCTGCTCGACGAGGCCGCCATGGAGCGGCTGGCCCGCGAGTCGATCGCTCGGGTCAATCCCCGATTCGCCGACTTCACGAGCCCGGTCGAGCGTCTCTCCGGTGGCGAGCGGCAGTCGATCGCGATCGCGCGCGCCATCCAGTTCGATGCGACGGCGCTCATCCTCGACGAACCCACCGCTGCGCTCGGCCCTGCCGAGACGCGTCAGGTCGGGGATCTGGTCACCCGTCTGCGCGACCAGGGGCTCGGCATCGTGCTGGTGAGCCACGAGCTCAACGACGTCTACGCGCTCTCGGACCGCGTCGTCGTGATGAAGTCCGGTCGGGTGATCGCGAACCGACCGACCGCGGAGCTGACGCCCGACGCGCTGCTGGCCCTGATCGTCTCCGGAAGGTCGGACTGACGGACGCTCTCGGGTTCAGGGCTCCTGGTCGTCGAGCACGCTCGTGGCGATGCGCTCCTCGAGGAAGCGGGCGTCGCCCCAGGACAGCTGCAGCTGCTTGGCGCGCCGGAAGTAGAGCTGCGCGTCGTACTCGATCGTGAAGCCGACCCCACCGAAGACCTGCAGTGACACGGCCGTCACGTCCCGGTAGACCTGGCACATGAAGAGCTTGGCCATGGCCGCGAGTCGGGAGACGTCGCGCCCCTCGCTGTGGGCCCAGGCCGCCTCGTAGACGAGCGTGGTGCCGCCCTCGACGTTCGTCGCCGCGTCCGAGAGGTAGTGGGCGATCGCCTGGAAGGCACCGAGCGGCTTGTCGAACTGCTCCCGCTCCTTCGCGTACTCGACGGTCAGCTCGAGGGCGCGCTGCGCGCCGCCCGCGGCCTGTGCGGCCGCCAGGATCAGGCCGTCGTCCAGCACCGCGTCCCAGACCGTCCAGCCGCAGCCGGCCCCGCCGATCCGATCCGCTGCCGGGACCCGGACCCCGTCGAACTCGACGGCGTACTGCGTGTCCGAGGCCAGGTTGAGCTGCTGGCTCGAGGAGACGCCCTCGGCTTCCGGGTCCACCAGGAAGAGATCGACGTCGGTCTCCGCGTCGCCCGTACGGGCCAGCACCACCAGCCGGGTCGCCGAGCTCGCGAACGGGACGTGCCACTTGCTGCCGCTGAGGACGAAGTCTTCGCCGTCCGCCTCCGCACGCAGCTGCACGCCCTTCGGACCGTATCCGTTGCGGGGCTCCAGCCAGGCCGGTGTGAGGATCGCCTCCCCGCTCGCGATCTTCGGAAGCCAGGCCTGCTTCTGCTCGTCGCTGCCGGCCCGCGTGAGCGCGCCGGCCGAGAGCACGCAGCTCGCGTAGTGCGGCGTCGGCGCGAGGGCGCGACCGATCTCCTCGTAGAGGATGGTCGCCTCGAGCATGCTCTGCTCCGACCCGCCGTAGGCCTCGGGAATCGTCAGACCGAGCAGATCGAGCTCCGCCAGCTGCTTCCACAGCACCTCGGGGTAGCCTCGGGGGTCGTCCTCGAGCTCGCGAACCGTCTCGATCGGCGCGTACTCGGCGAACACGCCGCGCACCATGTCGCGCAGCATCTGCTGCTCTTCGCTGAAATCCAGGTCCATCGTTCACTCCTGCGGGCCGGACGGGAAGGGTCCGGTCCGCCTCAGGGCTTCCAGTCGGCGCCCGTGCGCTGCCAGGGGTTGTCGTCCGCGTCCTTCGGCAGGGCCATCCGGGCCGTGCAGCCCGTCACGACCTTGTCGCCCACGGTGAGCTCCATCTCCAGGTCGACCATGCCGGCGTCGGCGTCCACTCCCGCCACGCTGCCGTGAAAGACCATTGTGTCGTCGGGGTAGACGGAGTCCTTCATGCGGAACTTGATCCGCCCCAGGCGACCCCTCGGGCCGGTCCAGTCGGTCAGGTAGCGCTCGAACCAGGCGGCCTGATTGGGCGTGTTCAAGAAGATGTTGCGCGTGCCGTTGCGGTTGACCGCGAAGTCGTAGTCGTGGTGCATCGGTCGCCAGTCCCGCGTGGCCATGGCCCCCAGGACCACCGTCGTCGCGGTCACGTCCACCGACAGCTCCGGCAGGCGGTCGCCTTCCTGCACGTCCTGGATCGTCAGCTGTGCCGTGCCTGCCATCATGCGCTCCTCTCGTAGCCGTAGCCCGTGTACCACTCGGTTCCGACCATCTCGCCGTTCTGGTTCGTGTAGCGGACCTCGATCTCCCAGAAGCGGCCGGTGCCGAGCTTGGTCTGCTTGAGCGCGGATACCGAGTGCAGGACCTGGCAGGTCGTCAGCACGTCGCCCGGACGCACCGGGACTCCGAACACGATGGTGTTGTCGGTCATCACGGCCTCGGGCAGCTTCAAGCGATCCTTCAGGTCGAAGTGCACCTGCAGCGGCAGCGACTGCTCGCTCTGGTTCGGAACCCAGTGGTGCGGCCGGAACCAGGCGGAGAGCATGCTCGGGGGCGCGATGGGTCCTCCGGTGAGCTCGTCGGCCACCGACTCCTCCCAGAAGAGCGGGTTGCCGTTCTCCACCGAGGCGCAGGAGCTGTAGACGTATCCCATCTCGATGGGGAAGGTCGTCTTCTCCACGTAGCGTTCCTTGCCCAGCCAGCCCTCGACCTCGGCGGGCAGGTCTTCGGCATTCTTCGCGGCGCCCATGCTCTCCTCCTCGACTCCTCTGGCGGGTCCGAACCCGGCTGCGGCACGGCCGCCCCGGGTCGCGGGCCTGCCTACTCGACGCTGCCCTCGGCGTGCAGCTTCGCGATCTCGTCCGGCGCCAGCCCGGCCTCGGCCAGCAGCGCCTCGGTGTCCGTCTCGTCTTCCGGCCGCACCCGGTGCGGCGGTGCATCCCTCCGGCTACCGGCCAGGACCGGCGCGGTCTGCTCGAAGCGACCCGACTCCGGATGCCACGCCTCGACGAAGGCCCCACGCGCCCGGAAGTGGGGGTCGCGAGTCACCTCCGCGAGGCTCCGGACGGGCGCCACGCAGGTGTCGTTCGGCGCCAGCGCCTCCACCCACTCGGCCTGGCTCCGGGTGCGGAAGCGCTCGGTGAAGAGGCGCCTCAGCTCGTCCTGGGAGGCGTCGTCGAGCTGCCTCGACGCGTACTCCTCGAGGTCGAGCAGGCGGCACAAGTTGGCGAAGAAGTGCGGCTCGATGGCGCCGACCGAGATCCATCGCCCGTCGCTGCACTCGTAGAGGTCGTAGCACGCGTAGCGTCCCGTGAGCAGCGCCTGCCGCGGGCCGGACTCCTCCCCGGTCGCCAGGTACTGGTCGAGGGACAGAGACATCAGCGACAGCACCCCCTCGGCCGCAGACACGTCCAGGTAGCTGCCGCGTCCGGTCGCGCCGCGGCGAACGAGCGCGGCCAGGATCGACATCACGGCGTGCATCCCGCCACCGGCGCTGTCCGCCACCGTCGCGCCGGGAATCGGCGGGCCACCGTCGGCACGGGGCTCGCTGCAGGCGAGGTAGCCCGCCAGGGCCAGGTAGTTGATGTCGTGCCCCGCCCACTGGGCGGCCGGCCCGTCCTGTCCGTAGCCGCTGGTCGAGCAGTAGACGATCGCCGGGTTGCGACGCGAGACGGTCTCCCAGTCGATGCCGAGGCGCCGAGCGACGCCCGGCCGGTAGCTCTCGATCCAGACGTCGGCCTTCTCGGCCAGGCGCAGCAGCGCCTCCACGCCGCTCTCGCTCTTCAGGTCGACCCGCATGCGCGACCAGCCGCGACCCGCCCCATAGGCGTGGAACACCGGGCGGATCTGCTTGGCCCCCTTCTTCCGGGTGGGCGCCACCTTCACCACCCGCGCCCCGTAGTCGGCGAGCATGCGCGAAGCGCGCGCCGCCGGCCCCACGCTCGCGAGGTCGAGCACGGTGATGCCGTCGAGCGGGCCGGCGACCGGCGGAGTCGACACGTCGGGGTCCCTTCGTCCCTAGAAGTTCTTCGGCAGGCCCAGGTGACGGCGCGCCAGGATGTTCTTCTGGATCTCCGAGGCGCCACCGCCGATGGTGTCGATCACCGTGTAGCGGTAGGTCGACTCCGCTCGGCCGGCCATCGGCGCATCTTCGGTCTTCACCCGCAGCTGTGCTCCAGGGCCGCCGATGTCCATCGACCAGTTGGCGAGCTTCTTCGAGAGGGTGGTCGCGAAGAGCTTGTACATCGAGGCCTCGGCAGTCGGCGGCTTGTCGCCGACCCCCGCCTTCGACACGAAACGCAGGCCGAGCACCCGCGCCACCTCCCCCTCGGTGACGAGCTGCGCGACCTTCGAGCGGACGATCGGATCGTCCTTGAGAGGCTGACCGTCCTTGGTCTCGCTCTTCACGTGATCGATCAGCACCTCCATCCGCTGCTGGATGGGCGAGTAGGTGAACATGGTGAAGCGCTCGAGGTCGAGCGCCTCGGAGATGTACTGGAAGCCCTTGTTCACCTCGCCGACCACGTAGTCGTCCGGGACGAAGACATCCTCGAAGAAGACCGAGTTCGTGATCTCGTCTCCGATGGTGGGGATGCCCTGAACCTCGAGCCCGGGGTGGTCCATGGGAACGAGGAAGAGCGTGATGCCCCGGTGCTTGTTGTCGGGATCTGTCCTGGCCCCCACCCAGTACCAGTCGGCGAAGTGGGCGGAGGTGGTCCAGATCTTGGCTCCGTTCAGCACCCAGCCACCGCGGTCCTCGTCGTGTTCGGCCTTCAGCTGCATGTTGGCCGCGTCGGAGCCGGCCTGCGGCTCGCTGTAGCCCACCGCGAACTCGACCTCGGCGTTCAGGATCTTGGGCAGGAACTCCGCCTTCAGCTTCTCGTTGCCGTGCCGGATCAGGGTCTTGCCGATGATGCCGACCCCCTTGCCGATCTGCGGACCGCCGCGATAGGCGAGCTGCTCGTTCAGCAGGTACTCGTAGACGCCCTCGCCGTCCTGCCCGCCGAGCTCCCGCGGCCAGGTCATGCCGAGCCAGCCCTTCTCGGAGAGCTTCTTCATGAAGCCGCGACGCTCCGGGGTGTCGACGATCTGCGCCATGTTCTCGCGGGTGACGTCGAAGACCTCGGGGTCGTCGTTGTCGTCGAGGAAGGCGACGACCTCCTTCAGGAAGGCCTGCTGCTCGGTGTCGAACTCGAAGTTCATGGGCGCCCTCGTGGCCAACGCGCGAGCCGACCCGGCGTGCAGGGTCGGATCGGATGGGGTTTGGCGGGCCAGCAGGCGTCGCGGGGACGGACCGCCGACCGGGGGGAAATATATACGATACGTTGCGTATCGCAAATACCCGACCGCCCGTGCCCCGGAGGGGCGCTACCCTGTGCCGCATGATCTCGGACCTCCTGGCCCATCCCGCGACCGCGGTCGCGCTGGCCGCGGGGCTCGGCTGGCTCTCCTGGAGCTTCGTCGAGTACGCCATCCACGGGCTGCTGGCCCACCGCTTCCGAACGCCGGTCTCGCCGCTTCACTGGAGCCATCACCGGACGCCCGCAGCGGTCTTCACCTCGCCGCTGGCCTGGGTGCCGATCGCCGGGCTCTTCTGGGGGCTCGCCGTCGCCGTCGCCGGACCCGGTTCGGGGAGCGGTTTCATGCTGGGCCTGCTCGCGGGCTTCCTCCACTACGAGCACGTCCACTGGCGGATCCACTTCCGCGAGCCTCGCACGCGGCGGCAGGCGCTGCTCCGGAGCCACCACCTGGCGCACCACTTCGTGAATCCCCGGGCCTACCAGGGCGTCACCACCCGCTTCTGGGATCACGTGTTCGGGACCCTGCCCCGCGGCTGGGAGAACGACTACGCGCGGGCCGCGGGAGTCCGCCCGATCGAGGGAGAGAGCAACCTGCGTGCGAGCTGGAGCCCGCGCGCCACCTGGGCGGTGGTGCGCAATGCCACCCAGCGCGGGGCCCGGCTCTAGGAAGACGCACCCCTCAGCGCGGGATCGACTCCAGCAGTCGCGCGTCTCCGATCTCCTCGCAGAACGCTCCGAGAGCGTCCTCGCGCACGCCGGTCCATCGAAGCGCCTCGAGGTCCTCGGCCAGCGGCACGTCGGTCCGGAGGATCGCCAGCTGCTTGTAGAGCGCGGCCTCGTCGCGTTCTGCCGCGAGGTTCTCCGCGAGCCTGCGGGCGCCGCGCACCTTCACGGCCCACGCCTCCGGGTCGTCCGGGATCTGCTCCAGATGCGTGTAGTGGGCGAGGAGCGTGGCGGTCGACTTGGCTCCCCAGCCCGGGATGCCGGGAATTCCGTCGGCGGCATCCCCGACGAGTCCCAGGTAGTCGGGGATCGAGGCCGGCCCCACCCCGAACTTCTCCCACACCGCCGACTCGTCCCGACGCGTGCGCCGGACCCGGTCGAGGGTCACGATGCGCTCTCCCTGGACGCACTGAGCCAGGTCCTTGTCGGGAGAGCACAGCACCACCTGCTCGACGGCGGGGTCCGCACCGTAGCGGGCGGCGCCCGTCGCCAGGGCGTCGTCGGCCTCGAACTCGGTCATGCCCCAGACGACCAGCCCCAGCGCCGCGCAGCCCCGCTCGGCCAGCGGGAACTGCTCCCACAGCTCCGGCTCGAGTCCGTCGCCCCGCTTGTAGCCCTCGAACATCTCGTTGCGGAAGGACTCGATGACCGTGTCGAAGGCGCAGGCGACGTGGGTGACCTCCGGATCCCGGAGCAGCGAGAGCATCGAGCGCAGCAGGCCGCGGGTCGCCCCGACTTCCTGGCCGTCGGGAGACCGGGCGCTGGGCGCACCGAAGTAGGCGCGAAAGAGCTCGAAGGTTCCGTCGACCAGGTGCACCTTCGCCACGGGCCCTCCCCTCTCTGCATCCGGAAGCTCCCGGGCTCGAAGCTCCGGGCCCCGGCCGGAAGCTCACGGTCCGTCTAGAAGTTCTTGGGCAACCCCAGCCCGCGGGTCGCGATGATGTTCTTCTGGATCTCCGAGGTTCCTCCGCCGATGGTGTCGACCACCGTGTAGCGATAGGACCGTTCGAAGCGACCGTTGAGCGGTGCACCTTCGACACCGGGCTTGAGCTGGCCGGACGGGCCCATCAGGTCGAGCGCGGCGTCGGCGACCCGCTGACCGAGCTCGGACTGGAACAGCTTGTACATGGCCGCCTGCACGGTGGGGATCCGTCCCTTGAGGGCCTCGCTGATGACCCGGCGCTGCAGCACGCGCGCGACCTCGAGCTCGGCGACCAGCCGCGCGACGACCGAGCGCGCGACGGGGTCCTCGCGGACCGGCCCGCCGTCCCGACGCGCCGTGCGGACCCAGTCGCAGAGGGCAGCGATCTTCATCTCGTGGGGACCCACGGGCAGCATGGCGAAGCGCTCCAGGTCGAGCGCCTCGCAGATGTAGGTCCACCCCCGGCCGACCTCCCCCACCACGAAGTCGTCGGGAACGAAGACGTCGTCGAAGTAGACCTCGTTGGTCCGCTCGTCACCGATGGTGAAGGTGGGATGGATCTCGAGACCGGGGTGGTCCATGGGCACGAGGAAGAGCGTGATGCCCCGGTGCTTGTGCTCCCCGGTGCGCGCCCCCACCCAGTACCAGTCCGCGAAGTGGGCCGAGGTGGTCCAGATC
>JANQSB010000169.1 GCA_028284295.1 Myxococcota bacterium
GTCGCGGGGACCCTGCTGCTCGGCGACGTCGACCGCGAGCGACCAGTTCTGCCCCGGATAACGCAGGTTCAGCTGGTACCGGGCCGTGACCCTCTGGCGCGCGAATCCGGCATCGACGAGGAAGCGCTCGGCGCGCTCGTCGAGCTCGAGCCACAGCGCGCGAATGCGATCGAGATCGGCGCTGCCCGCAGGTGACAGGTAGGAGCGTTCCTCGTCGATGGCGGGGTCCGCAGCCAGAGCACCCAGCGCCGAGAAGGTCGGCGACGCCTTGGGAACCACGACGCGGGAGATCCCGAGCTCCTGGGCCTGGATGCCGGCAAAGAGCGGCCCGTTGCCCCCGTAGGCGAGCATCGCGAGGTCGCGCGGATCGGTTCCCTTCTCGGCCGTCAGGCGTCTCACGGCCTGGGTCATGTTGGCGTTGACGACGCGCCAGCAGTCGAAGGCCGCTTCCTCGACGCTGCAGCCGAGCGGACCCGCGACGTGCTTCTCGAAGGCCTCGTCGACTCCGCTGCGGGTCAGCTGGAAGCTGCCGCCCGCGAATTCGGAGTGCTCCGACAGCAGGCCCAGCACGAGATTCGCGTCGGTCACCGTCGGGCGTTCACCGCCGCGTCCGTAGCAGACGGGCCCGGGGTCGGCGCCGGCGGAGTCGGGGCCGACCTGCAGGTTCTCGCTCACCACCTGACAGATGGAGCCGCCCCCCGCACCGAGGGTCTCCACGCTGACCATCGGCAGCCCGATCAGGTAGCGGTGGTGCCAGTTCCATCCGGGCTCGGCGGGCGCGATGCCGTTCCGGACCACGGACACGTCATAGCTGGTGCCGCCCATGTCGACGCAGAGAAGGTCGGGTTCGGACTTGGCCACGCCGACGTGGGCGCCGCCGATCACCCCGCCGGCGGGGCCCGAGGCGAGGACCCGCACCGGACTGCCGCGCAGGTACTCGCGGGTCATCACGCCCCCGCTCGACTGCATGACGAGCAGCTGGCCGGGGTAGCCGGCCTCGGCGAGTCGTTCGGTCAGGCGGTCGAGGTAGTGGGTGACACGTGGGGCCACGTAGGCGTTGACGACGGTCGTGCTGGTGCGCTCGAACTCCGGCGCCTTGGGCATCACCTCGTGGGAGAGCGACACGGCGACGCGGGGCAGGCGCTCGCGGACCAGCTCGGCGATCCGGAGCTCGTGCGCGGGATTCACGAACGAGAAGAGAGTCGAGACGGCGACCGACTCGACCTCCTGTCGAGCCAGGCGCTCGATGGCGACGCGCGTGGCGTCCTCGTCGAGAGGGCGGAAGACCTGGCCATCGGCGGGGACGCGTTCCGGAACGGTCAGCCGCCGCCGTCGGGGCACGATTGCCGGCGGGGGCTCCAGTCGGACGTCCCAGATGTCCTCCTTGTAGCCCCGCCGAAGCTCCACCTCGTCGCGAAAGCCCTCGGTGGTGAGGAGACCCGTGACGGCACCGTTCATCTCGATCAGCGTGTTGTCGGCGACCGTCGTGCCGTGGACGATGGCGTCGCAGCGCCCGAGGAAGTCGCGCAGGGAGCTTCCCTGTCGGTCGGCGAGCTTGCCGAGGCCGGTCATCACGGCCTCGGAGCGGTCTTCGGGCGTGCTGAGCACCTTCTCGAGCACGATCCGGTCGCCGTCGAGCAGGGCGAAGTCGGTGAAGGTGCCGCCGATGTCGATCCCGACCCGGTAGCTCATCCAGCGGCTCGGCGTTGCTCGCGCAGCAGACGGGTCGCCTCGTAGTCGATCTTCACGTCGCCGTCGGCAGCGCTGCCGCTCAGCACCACCCCGTAACGATCCCGCGCGGCCTCCACGCTGACGTACTCGTCGAGCACGTCCTCGCGCACGGCCTCCGGGTCGCGCAAGAGCGGGTCGCCGAAGCCGCCCCCGCCTCCGTACTGGTAGGCGGTCACGGTGCCGGCCGGGAGCTCGACGCTGATCGAGTTCTCGACCTGGAACTCCTCGGGCGTGCCGACCCGGTAGCGGCAGGAGTAGGGCGCCGCGTCGTCGCCGCCCTGCAGGCCGCGCAACGGGTGGCGCATCGAGACCATCCACGCGACTGCGGTGAAGGGCTCCTGGACCTGCTTCACGTTCAGGGTGCCCGGCTGGCCGCGCCACTGCCCCGCGCCACCCGTGTCGGTCGTCATCTCGCGGCCGAGGTTCACCACGGGGAAGCGGCTCTCGGCCTCCTCCGCGCTCGCGAGGATGAGGTTGCCGAGGCCGCTGCACATGGCCCCCCAGCCGTCGAGTCCCTGTGTGGCGGAGGCGTCGGAGGCGCGAACGTCCACGCCCTGGTCGAGCCACATGGTGCCGGTCTCGTCGAAGCCGACCACCGCGTTCGGCATGCCGATCTTGTAGACCTGCGGTGACGAGCGCTCGGGCAGGATCTCGGAGAGCGCGATGCAGACCGCCTCGCCGACCTCGACTGCGGGATGGAAGGCGCCGAGCGCGGCCGGCTTGTTGGGCGGGGGCTGCAGGATCGAGCCTTCCGGGATGATCATCTCGACGGCATCGAAGAGGCCCTCGTTCTTGGGAATGCTGGGGTCGACCATCGAAGCGAGCTGGGCCATCGCGTAGCCGCGGCTGTTCGAGAAGGTGTTCCAGACACAGACCAGCTCGGGCCGGTCGTCCGTGCCCGTCATGTCGATGGTGAGCTGGTCGCCTTCGACCGTGCAGCTCACGTGGACCCGGATGTCGGGGTTGCCGGCCGTGTCGTGGTCGATGAAGACGTCGGCGTCGTACTGGCCGTCCGGCCACCGGGCCACCTCGGCCCGGAAGCGCCGTTCGGTCTCCCGCACGTTCCAGTTGGTTGCGGCGCGGATGGTGTCGGCGCCGTACTTGTCGACGAGGCCGCCCAGCAGGCGCGACCCCAGCTGGGTCGCCGAGATCATGGCGGCGATGTCCCCCGGGAACGAAGGCAGGCGGTTGTTGCGCACCAGCATCTCGAGGATGTCCCGACGGGGCTCGCCCCGGTGCACCAGCTTGATGCCCGGAATGATCATTCCCTCGGCGAAGATCTCCATGGCGTCGACCGAGAAGCCGCCGGGGTCCTTGCCGCCGGTGTCGCCCTGGTGGGTCTGCAGCGCCTGGATGGCCACGATTTCCCCGTCGTCGTCGAAGCAGGGGCTGTAGACCGTGTAGTCGGGGAGATGTCCGCCGCCGTGGTCCGGGTCGTTGCCGAGGAAGACGTCGCCCGGCCCCCAGTCGTCCTCGATCCGGTGCTCGAGGCCCCAGCGCACCGCCATCGGGGAGATGAAGAGAAGCTGGGGAATGCCGACGGACAGTCCGGCGAGCCGGCCGTGCGCGTCGATGATGCTCCCGTTGCGCTCGTTCGACTGGTTGATGATCGCCGAGGAAGCCGAACGGCCGAGGTGGGTGGCGACCTCGTAGCAGATCGTCTCGTAGGCGCCGCGGATGATGCTCGCGGTGACGGCGTCGACGTCCGCGTCGGTGGGAAGCGGAGGGCGACGCTCGGCGAGTCGGCGATTGACCTCGAAGGACATGCAGGCTCCGTTTCGGAAGAAGAGGTCCGAAGAGAAGGTTCGAGGAACGGGCCCGAGGAGAAGGCGGGGACGCGAGCTCGTGGCACCCTGCCGATCGCCTCTCCGGCCGAGGTCAACGGTACTCTGTCCCCTAGTCGTGTCCAGCGAGACCCGCCGCCTCGCTGGCGTCCGGGCTTCCCGGCGCTTCGCGGTGACCGTCGCGTCGTTGCGGGTCACCGGCCTTCCGGCACCTAACTCGGCGCTCGGGTAGGATTGCGGGGATCGCTACGAGGTCGTGGATGGTATCCGAGGCACCGCGCAAGCTGACGCAGTCGGGCCGGCCCCTGGGGCCGCGGGCGCTCAAGACCCGTCAACGCCTCCTCGATGTGACCGAGCAGCTGCTCGCGGCGCGCAGCGTGCTGGACATCTCCGTGGTCGACATCGCCCGGACGGCCGAGACCTCGCCCGCCACCTTCTATCACTACTTCAAGGACGTGGAGGAGGCGGTGCTGCATCTCGCCGAGCAGGCCGCCGGCGAGATGCCGGCGCTCCTCGAGCTGATCGACGGCGAGTGGCGAGGCGAGGCCGGGCTCGAGACGGCACGCCGCCTGGTCCACGGCTTCATGGACCACTGGCGCGCGCACCATGCGGTCCTGCTCGTTCGCAACCTCGCCGCCGACAAGGGCGATCGGCGCTTCCAGCGCATCCGGCGCGAGGCGCTGGGTCCGCTGCTGGATCGTCTCGCGGCGCGGATCGACGAGGCCCAGGACGCCGGTCGCGTCTCCCCGGCGACGCATCCCCAGGCGGCGGCCGCAGCCCTCGCATCGATCCTCGAGAGTGTCTCCGCGCACGCGCGTGAGCTCGAGCGTCGCGAGGTCGGGCGCGACGAGCTGGTGGAGACCTCCGCGCGGATCCTCCACCAGGTGATCACCGGAGAGGGCGCGACCTGATCCGGGCTTCGTTCAGTCGGCCCCGCGCTCGTGGAGCGGTCGGCTGGTCGCCTTGTGGAAGCGGACCTCGGGTTCCTTGGCAAAGGGCAGGTCGTCCTCGCGCAGCGCGCGGTGGGCCAGCTCGCGGTCCTGCTCGCTGAAGGTCCCGGTCGTCACGCAGAACTCGACCAGGGTGCCGCCCGGGTCGGTGGTGTAGACCGAGTAGCACCAGTCGTGGTCGATCTCGAGAACCGGATAGCCGTTCTCGAGCCAGCGCTCGCGCGCCTTCTCGATGTCGGCCATGTCCGCCGCGCCGAAGGCCACGTGGTTCACCCACTCCGGGAGCCCGACGGCCGTCGACAGGCCCGTCGGGAAGTCCTGGGGCAGGCTGTCGTCGTGGAGCTCCCAGAAGGCCAGCAGCTCTCCCTGCCCGGTGTCGTAGAAGAAGTGCTTGGCCCAGCCGCCGTCCGGGGTTCGGGCGATCTCGACCTTGACGAGATCGAAGCCCATGGCCTGGCCGTAGAACGCGTGAGTGGCCTGCATGTCCCGGCTGGCGATCGCGAGGTGGTGATACGGCATCCTGGTTTCTCCGGAAGGTCCTGCGGACCGTCAGACCGCCGTCGCGGCGCCCTGGGATCGCGGCGGCAGGCCACCGGACTATAGGTGATCGCGGACACTGAAGACCCGGTCCGGATCCGCCGATGGAGGAGCTTCGGGAGGAGTGCCCCATGGTGAAGAAGGTGGTCCTGGCGCTGGTCGCGATCGCCGCGGTGGCGGCCTACATGACGGTCCGCGAGGAGGGCGAAGAGGCCTTCGGGGGCGCCTTCGCACCCATCGAGAGCGTGCGGGCCGACTCGTCCAACCTGAACCCGGCAGCCGACCCGCTGGGTGTCATGGTGACCGGCAACTCGATCCCCCAGCCCGCGCAGTCGAACTACGGTCAGATGGTCGACCGGGTCCGCACCCGGGTGAACGACGCCATGGACGACTCGGTGTCCCGGTCCAGTCGCTACTGAAGCCCCTGGCGTTGCTACCCTCCGCGCCGGTTCAGGAGGGAGCGATGCGAATCCGGGTGGACGAGGACCTGTGCCAGGGACACGGCGTGTGCGCCAACGAGGCGCCCCACGTGTTCCGGGTGGAAGGAGATGGCTGCGTGCAGGTGCTGGTTCCCGAGCCGCCGCCCGAGCAGCACGATCGCGTGCGGGCCGCGGTCCGCCACTGTCCCACCTTCGCACTGTCGATCGAAGACTGACGCGCCGTGCCCCGCCTCTCCTACGGGCGCGCCTTCCGCTGGCACGCCGAGCGCGACCCCGATGCCGTCGCGGTGGTCTTCCGCGACGAGCGGGTCACCCGGGACGCTCTGGAACGGCGCTCGAATCGGCTGGCTCGCGTCTACGCCGAGCGGGGCGTGGGCGAGGGCGACCTCGTCACCATCGCGCTTCCGAACGGGGTGTCCTTCCTGGAGGCCTGCCTGGCCAGCTGGAAGCTGGGCGCGACGCCGAACCCGGTCTCGTCGGTGCTGCCGGAACTCGAGCGGCGGGCCATCGTCGACACGGCCGACCCGGCTCTCGTGGTGGGCGTCGATCCCGGGAGCTTCCCGGACCGCGCCTGTGTCCCGGCGGGCTTCGAGCCTCCCGCGGAGCTCTCCAGCGAGCCGCTCCCGGACCGGGTCCCGGAGTCCGCGCGCGCCATGACCTCGGGCGGCAGCACCGGACGCCCGAAGGTGATCGTCGATCTCACGGCCGCGACCTGCGACCCCGAGCAGCCCGAGAACCGCATGCTGCCGGGCGGGACGACCCTGGTCCCCGGCCCTCTCTATCACGCCGGTCCCTTCATCACGGCGTGGCAGTCGCTCTTCGCGGGGCGGCGCATCGTCCTGCTCGAGCGCTTCGATGCGTCGCTGTGTCTGGAGGCCATCGAGAAGCACGCCGTCGACTGGGTGCTCTTCGTGCCCACCATGATGCAGCGTATCTGGAAGCTGCCCGAGTCGGAGAGGGCCGCTCGCGATCTCTCCTCCCTGGATACGGTGATGTGCAGCGGCGCCCCGAGTCCGGCCTGGCTGAAGCGCGCCTGGATCGAATGGCTGGGACCGGAGAAGATCCACGAGGCCTACGGAGGCTCCGAACGGATCGGGGGCACGGCGATCTCCGGGACCGAGTGGCTCGCGCATCCGGGCTCGGTGGGCCGACCGACGGGCGGGCGCAAGATGCGCATCCTCGACGAGCAGGGGCGCGAGTGCAAGCCCGGTGAGATCGGCGAGGTGTTCATGATGCCGTCGGGCGGGCAGGGCTCGACCTACCGCTACATCGACGCCGAGGTCCGGGCAACGGGGGACGGCTGGGAGACCCTGGGCGATCTCGGCTATCTGGACGAGGACGGCTACCTCTACCTCGTCGATCGCAAGACCGACATGATCGTCACCGGCGGGGCCAACGTGTATCCCGCCGAGGTCGAGGCAGCGATCGACAGCCACCCGGCCGTGCGCTCGAGCGCGGTCATCGGGTTGCCCGACGGGGATCTGGGCCAGCGGATCCACGCCATCGTCGATGCGCCCGGCGGTCTCGACGACGACGAGCTGCGGGCGCATCTGGCCGAGCGCCTGGTCCGCTACAAGATCCCCCGGAGCTTCGAGTGGGTGGAGGCTCCCCTGCGAGACGACGCCGGCAAGGTGCGACGCTCCGCCCTGCGCGAGGCCCGGATCGAAAGGAGCTAGACATGTCCCCCATGACCCTGCAGCAGCTCTCGGATCGCATCGAGATCAACGACCTGCTGATCCGCTACACGAGCGCCATCGACCAGAAGGACTGGGCCCTGCTGGACCGCTGCTTCACGCCCGACGCGCGGCTCGACTACACGAGTGCCGGAGGGATCGCCGGCGACTATCCCCGGGTGAGGGCATGGCTGGAGAAGGCGCTTTCGCCGTTCCCGATGACGGTGCACTACGTCACGAACTCGCAGGTGGAGCTCGACGGGGATACGGCGACGGCCCGCACGGCGGTGCTGAACCCCATGGGCTACCTCGACGAGGGCGGCGCCATGCACACCTTCACGGTCGGGGCGTACTACAACGACCGCCTCGTCCGCACGGACGACGGCTGGCGCATCCGCGAGCGGATCGAGGAGAGCGCCTACATGGACGGCAGTCTGCCCCCGGGGCTGAAGATCCCCGACTGATCGACGTCAGCCGCGCTGCTCTCAGCGTGCCCGGCGGAGGTCGGCGCTGCGGTCCTGCTCGTTCTTCATGGCTTCGGACAGCGCGGCCGAAGCACCGAAGTGGAGGGCCCGCTTGGCGGCCGCGATCACCTCGGGACGGCTCTCGGCGATCTCGGAGACGATCGAGAGTGCCGTGGGCAGGACCTCTTCCGCGGCGACCACCCGGTTGACCAGGCCGATGGCGAGGGCCTCCTCGGCTCGGATCAGGCTGGCGGCGAGCACCAGCTCCTGGGCCTTGGCCATGCCCACCAGTCGCGGCAGAAGGTGTGTGCTGCCGAGTCCGGGCAGGATGCCGAGCCTGGCGAAGGTGAGGCCCAGCTTCGCCCCGGACGCCGCGATCCGGAGGTCGCAGGGCAGGGCCATCGTCATGCCCACGCCCACCGACGCCCCGTTCATGGCGGCGATCACCGGCTTCGGGCACTCGACGATCTCCAGCGGGAGCTTCTTGAGGAAGTCCTCTTCTCCGAGCTTGGGGCCCTTCGAAGCGTTGCCGCCGGACTGGTGGGCCTCGAGGTGCTCCAGGTCGACGCCGGCGCAGAAGCCCCGGCCCGCGCCCGTCAGGACGATGGCCCGGACCGCATCGTCCTCCCGGCTGCGGCGGAAGGCGTCCACGACCTCGTCCCCCATCTCGGTCGTGTAGGCGTTGAGCTTCTCGGGCCGGTTGAGGGTGATGATGGCGGCGCCGTCCGCGATCTCGAAGAGGATGTCCTGGTAGTCGCTCATCGGAGCCTCATCCCGTGTAGGGCGCCCAGCGCGGCTTGCGCTTCTCCACGAAGGCCAAGGCGCCCTCCTTGAGGTCCGGATGGTCGACGTGCTCGTTGATGGCCGTCCAAGTGTTCGCGAGCGCCTCGTCGAGGCCGCGGTCGAGACTCTCCCAGATCGTCTGCTTGGTGCGGGCGAGAGCGGTCGGCGAGTGCTGGCTGATGGCCGCGGCGAGCTCCCGCGCCCGGGGCATCAGCGCCTCCTTCGGAACGACCTCGCCGACCAGGCCCAGGGCGAGGGCCTGCTGGGCGCTCATCCGCTCGGCACCGCCCAGCAGCGACATCCGCAGCACCGCCTCCAGGGGAATCCGCCGCGCGATGCCGACGGGCTCGAGGCCGGCGATCAGGCCCACCTTCACATGGGTGTCGAAGAAGGTGGCGTGCTCGGCGCACACGATGAGATCGGCGTCCGCGATGAAGTGCAGGCCGCCTCCGTTGACCATCCCGTTGACGGCGGTGATCACCGGCTTCCAGCACTTGTTCTGGATCGCCGTGAGGCGGTTCCAGGGCGCGTCCTCCCGGCCGACGCGTCCGCTGTCGAGGGAACGGCCCGAGGCGACGTCGGCCACGTCCATGCCGGTACAGAAGGACTTCTCGCCGGAGCCGGTGAGGATCGCGCACACCACCTCCGGGCTCTCGTGGAGAGTCCGCCAGGCCAGGGAGAGCTCGTCGGCCATCTGGGCGTTGAAGGCGTTGTGCTTCTCGGGCCGGTTGAGGACGATCGTCGCGACGCCGTCCTCGACGTCGTAGAGCAGGGTGTCGAAGGAGGGACTCATGCTTCTCCCGCTTGGATGGCCGCGGCGCCAGGCTTCCGTCGCGCTCAGGAAGGACCGAGGATGGTGATGCCGCAGGCTGTCGGATGTCCGCCGATGTTGTGGCTGAGGGCCAGCTTCGGGTCGGCGACCTGACGCTTCTCGGCGCGACCCTGCAGCTGCAGGGTGTTCTCGTAGATCATCCGGACACCGGTCGCGCCCGTGGGGTGTCCGAAGGTCTTGAGCCCGCCGTCGGTGTTCACGGGCAGGTCGCCTCCGAGCTCGAAGGCCCCGTCGGCGATGTGCTCCTTGGCGGAGCCCTTCTCACAGAAGCCGAGGTCTTCGTAGGAGAGCAGCTCGGTGAGCGAGAAGCAGTCGTGCAGCTGCGCGACGCCGATCTCGGAGCGCGGGTCCGAGATGCCCGCCATCGCATAGGCGTCGCGGGCCGCCCAGCCCGTCGGCTTCCAGGACAGGAAGTCGTTGCTGGGATCCTTCTGCGGGTTCGGCCCGGCCTGAACGGTCACGGCCTTCACCAGGACCGGGTCGTCGCGATGGCTCCCCGCGAGATCGGCCCGGGTGATGACGGCCGCCGCGGCCCCGTCGGTCTGGGCGGCGCTGTCGTAGAGACCGAAGGGCCAGGAGATGATCCGCGCCTTGAAGTAGTCGTCGGTCGTGATCTCGCGCTTCAGGAACGACTTCGGGGCCAGGCAGCCGTTGTGATGGTTCTTGACCGCGATCTTCGCCAGGTCCTCCCGTCCGGCGCCGTACTTCTCGAAGTAGGTCGAGGCGCAGAGAGCGAACCAGCCGGCCGGGGTCTTGGGCAGCTCCCGCACGCCGTCGAGCATCACCGAAGGCCCGGAGACCCCGCGGTCCTTGGGCTTGTCGTAGCCGACGACGAGCACGGTGTCGTACACGCCGGCGGCGATCGAAAGCACCCCGCAGCGGAAGGCGTCGGTCCCCGTCGCGCAGTAGTTCGAGACCATGGTGACCGGTTTCCACAGCTTGAGGGCGTCGCTGCACTCGTGCGGGCCCTTCTGGCTGTAGAGCGAGCCCGTGAAGACCGCGTCGATCTGCTGCTGGGGCGCCTCGATGCCCGCGTCGGCGTATGCCTCGTAGGCGGCGTCCACGATCATGTCGGACGGCGACTGGTCCCAGTTCTCGCCGAACTTGCAGGCGCCGACGCCGACGACGGCGACCTTGTCTCGGATCGACTCCGGATTCGCCATGCTCAGGCCTCCACCGGGCTGCCGTCTTCCACGGGGTTGCCCTTCCAGTAGTAGTTGGGGCGTCCGCCACTCTCGTGGATGCGGCGGAACACGAACTCGACGGGCATGCCGAGCCGCGTCTCCTCCGGCGTGCAGTTCACGAGCTGGAGGTGGATGCGCGCGCCGTCGACCTCGGTGACCGTGACGACGGTGGGCGGGTCCGGAGTCGGGAAGAAGTAGTCGAAGGTGTAGGTGACCACCCGCCCGATCCGGTCGGAGAGGCGGACGCTCTCGAAGTCGTCCTTGTTGAAGCAGGTCTCGCAGACGCGCTGGGCGGGGAACTGCACCGCGCCACATGCCTTGCAGCGTTGGCCGCGGAGGGAGAGGTCCTCGTCGCGCTCGCGGAAGTGGATCGTGGCCGAGAGGCCGGGATTGCTCCCCGGGTCCCACTCGCTGGGCCCCAGGCTGCGGGCCTTCAGGAAGGCGTCGTAGCTCCGTGCCGGTCGGCGTCTCTCGAGGTGCCAGCGGACCCCGCGGCGAGGTTCGAGCTTCGAGACGGCGTCGCCCACCTCGAAGGAGAGGGCCTCGGCACCGTCGCCATAGCTGGCGAGCAGGATCCTCTGCCCGGGGCGGGTGGTCTCGAGGGCCAACGCCAGCTGCATGGGCGCGAAGGCGGTCCCGGTGTTGCCGAGCTGGCCGAAGAGGGGCGGTACCAGCTGCTCGGACGAGACGCCCAGCTTGCGGGCGGCCGTCGCATGGCTGCGTGCGTCCGGCGCGTAGAGCGCCACCCGGGAGAAGTCGCCGAGCTCGCCTCCGTCCTGCTGCACCAGGCCCTGGACCGCTTCGCAGATCCGCGGGACGTAGCCCTCCTGGACCACGAAGCGATCCTCCCAGCTGTGCACGAAGGGATCGCCTTCGCTGCGCCAGACGTCGAGGATCTCGTCCGCCAGCGCGTGGTGGGACGCGAGGCAGGCGATTTCGTCCTGCTCCGACACCCAGAAGGCGGCGGCGCCGTCGCCGAAGTTCGCCTCCAGGGCCGAGCCAGGGGCCGCCATCCGCGCATCGCTGGCGACCACGAGCACGTTGCGGGCGGACCCCGCCGAGACGGCGTCGAAGGCCGCGCGCAGGGCCGTCGTGCCGGCGCGGAGCGAGCCGGCGTGGTCCACGGTCCGGACCCCGCGACCCAGGTCGAGGGCGCGCGCGATCAGTGCGGCGGCCTGCTTCTCGCGGAACGAATGGGTCGTGGAGGCGAAGAAGACGGCGTCGATGGCGGTCCGGTCGAATCCCTCCAGGCAGGAGATGGCGGCACCGACCGCCATGGTGATCGCGTCCTCGTCGTTCCAGGCGACGGCCTTCTCGGGGCCTCCCTCCTTGCCGGGCCGTTCGCCGAGCATCGACAGGGGCAGACGGGTGCGCGGGACGTAGGCGCCGTAGGAGCGGATGCCGGCCATGGCCGCCTAGGCGCCCTTCGGCTTGATGCCGTCGTAGAAGGGGTAGGGCCGCTTCATCAGCCCGACCGGCTCGAGGTGGTCCTTCAGGAACTTCTCGAAGGACTCGAGGAGGTCGTCGACCCCCCAGCCGCCTTCCTTGTACATGCTGGTGCCGTAGCGGGGCTGCTCCAGCATCGTGACGCGGTCGCCACCGCTGCCGAAGATCTGGCCGCTGATCCAGTTGGCCTCGTCGCTGCAGAGGAAGGCCACGAAGGCTCCGTTGCGGGTGGGGTCGATGAAGGGCAGCTCGACCTCCTTGCCGTCGGGGCCCTTGTAGGTGGCCGACATGCGCGTCGAGCCGCTGGGGCTGATGGCGTTGACCCGGATGCCGTAGCGCGCGAGCTCCAGCGCCCAGGTGTAGGTCATCGACGCGATCGCCCCCTTCGAGCCCGCGTAGTTGGTCTGCCCGAAGTTCCCGAAGTGAGCCGCCGACACGGTGTTCACGATCGAGCCGCCGCTGTTCTGCTCCTTCATGCGCAGCGCGCCCTCCTGGGCGCACAGGAAGGTGCCGCGCATGTGCACCGCCACGACCGAGTCGAACTCCTCGTCGCTCATCTTCAGGAAGGAGCGGTCGCGGACGTTGCCCGCGTTGTTGACCACGATGTGGATGCCCCCGAAGGCGTCGACACACTGGCCGACGAGTCCCTGGGCGCCACTGCGCGAGCTGATGTCGTCCGTGTTGACGACGGCCTTGCCGCCCTTCTCGGAGATCTCGTCGACGACCTTCTGGGCCTCGTCTCCGTCGATGTCGTTGACGACGACGGAAGCGCCGTTGTCGGCGAGGTGCAGGCAGTGTCCGCGGCCGATGCCGCGCGCGCCGCCGGTGACCACGGCGCCCTTGCCGTCGAGGATTCCCATGGGTGTCGACTCCTGTGGCAAGACCCGTTGCCGGGTCGGGAATTACGATACGAAGCGTATAGAAATTCGCACGAGGCGTCAAAGCCTCATGATCCCGGGGAGTTGAAGATCCGTCAGCCAGGACGGCCCCCGGAAGGGAGCCAGGGGCAGGGTCGGCCTGGGAGCGCCTAGAGCGAGGCGTGGCTGGCCCGCTCGACGCAGGCGGCCACCTGCTCGGCGTGCTCGTCCCCGGTACCGAAGAGGTTCTCGAGCCCCCACGCGCGCTTCAGGTAGTAGTGGGCGGGGACCTCCCAGGTGTATCCCATGCCGCCGTGCACCTGGATGCCGGCCCGCGCGTTCTTGACTGCGGCCTCTCCGGCCGTGGTCTTGGCGACCGATACCGCCCGCTGGACGTCGCCCACCCGCGGATCGTCGAGGGTCGCGCCTGCCGCGTAGGCGGCGGCCCGGGCGACCTCCTGGCGCACGAACATGTCCGCCAGGATGTGCTTCACCGCCTGGAACTGACCGATGGGCTGGCCGAACTGCTCGCGCCCCTTCGCGTACTCGTTGGCCAGCTCGAGGGTGGCCTCGGCAATGCCGAGCTGCAGCCCGGAGACCAGCGCTGCGCCTTCGAGGCGCAGCCGCGCGGCGTCCGAAGGGCCCCCGACCTGCTCCCCGCCTTCCAGGGCCTCGACCTCGTGGATCGGCGTGAGGGGATCCGTCGGGACCGGCAGCGCGCGTCCCGAGAGCGCGCGGGGGTCCAGCAGGAAGATGCCCTCGGGTCTCACGACGAGCAGACGGTCGATCCCGTCGAGATGCTCGACGACGAGGGTCTGGGCGTCGGCGCCCGCGAGGTCGACGCCGCCGACGATGGTGGTGCCGTCGGCGGCTCCGTCGACGAGCCTGGCGGCCAGGTGGGTCCAGACCAGGGGGCCCGGAACCAGGCGTCGCCCCAGCTCGCAGAAGACGATCACCGCGTCGGCACTGCCCAGGCCCACGCCACCGGCGTCTTCGGACAGCCGCAGCGAGAAGACACCCATCTCCGCCAGCTCGGACCACAGCTCGCGGTCCACGCCTCCGACCTTCTCGAGCTCCGGCAGCTGGTCCGTCGGCACCCGTCCCTCGCAGAAGGAGCGCAGTCCCTCCCGGAGTGCCAGCTGGTCTTCGCTGAGCTGGAAGTCCAAGTCGCTTCCTTTCCCGGTTCCCTGCCCGGCCTAGCGCGGCCGCCGGTCCCGGGGCAGGCCCAGGATCCGCTCGGAGATGATGTTCCGCTGGATCTGCGAGGTGCCGGCGGCGATCGTCAGGGAGATGGAGTTGAGCATCCGGTGCAGGATCATGCCGTTGGGGAGCGATCCCACGTCGCTGCGCGAGGCGCCGGCGCGGCCCAGCAGGCGGAGGGCCAGGTCCGAGACCCGCTGGTAGAGCTCCGTGTAGAAGAGCTTCACCGCCGATCCTCCCAGACCCGGGACGCCCGTCTTCGACGACTCGCAGACCGAGAGCTTCACCATGGCCCAGAGGGCGTCGAGCTCGGCCGCCAGGTGCCCCAGCTCGACCCGAAGTGCGCGGTCCTGCCAGGCGCTGGCGTCGTTGCGGGTCACGCGCTTCGCCAGGTCGATCAGCTCGCCGACGAAGCGCTGCAGCGAGATCATGTCGCTCGCGAAGGCGGTGCCCCGCTCGAAGCGGAGCGTGACGTTGGTGACCCGCCAGCCGTCGTTCTCCTCGCCGACGAGGTTCTCCACGGGAATGCGGACGTCTTCCAGGAAGACCTCGCTGAACTCGCCTTCGCCGGCCAGGGTCGGCAGCGGGCGGATGTCGATGCCGTCCGCGTCCATCGGCATGATGAGCCAGCTGATGCCCCGGTGCTTCGGGGCGTCCGGGTCGGTCCGGACCAGCAGCTCGCAGTAATCGGCGGCCTGGGCGAAGGAGCACCAGATCTTGTGGCCGTTGACCACGTAGTGGTCTCCGTCCCGGACGGCCCGGGTCTGCAGGGAGGCCAGGTCGCTGCCTGCTCCCGGCTCGGAGAATCCCTGACACCACACCTGGGAGCCGTCGAGGATGTAGGGAATGTGCGCGGCCTTCTGCTCCGGCGTGCCCTCGACCATCAGGGTGGGGCCGCCGTGCAGGAGACCGACGAAGTTCACACCCACGTAGGGGGCGTCCGCCCGGGCGATCTCCTCGTAGTAGACGAGCTGCTCCGTCAGGGAGGCGTCGCGTCCGCCGTACTCCTTCGGCCAGTTGATGCCCGCGTAGCCGGCATCGAAGAGCTTCTTCTGCCAGCCCGTATCCCACGCCCTGCGGGCCGGCCAGTCGTTGACGGCGGGTGCGCTTCCGTGGGCGGGGACGGCTTCGTTCAGCCAGGCGCGGAGCTCGGCGCGGAACTTCTCGTCGGATTCGGAGTAGCGGAGGTCCACGGGGCGCTCCATGGTAGGAGGCGCGCTGCCCGGTGCCAAGAACACGCTTCAGCCGCGACGCTCTGCTCGGCTACTCCAGGAAGGTCGTATAGGCGTCGAGCGCCGGCATCACCTCGTCGCGTTCCGCAGACGGGAGGCGCAGCACCGTCTCCGTGACGCCGAGCTCCCGGTAGTAGGCGATCTTTCCCTCGTCGGGCAGGACACCCATGGGCACCACGTGCAGCTCGCTCATGGCGCGGCCGCGGGACTCCACCGCGCGTCGCAGGTCGTCGAGGGCGGCCTTCATCCCGGCGCCGCCGATCGGCATCCAGCCATCGGCGAACTCGGCGATGTGCGCGAACAGCTTCGGCCCCGCGGCGCCGCCGATCAGGGTTCGGGGCCGGGGCTGCTGAATGGGCTTGGGCCACATCCAGCTCGGCTCGAAGCGCAGGTGCTCGCCCTGGAACGCGGCTTCCTCCTTCGACCACAGCTCCTGCATGGCCAGCATCGTCTCGCGCACCCGCTCGCGGCGGCTGCCGAACGCGATCCCGTGGTTGCGCATCTCCTCCCGGTTCCAGCCGTAGCCGATCCCCAGGACGAAGCGGCCCCCGGACAGCCGGTCGAGGGTGGCGATCTGCTTCGCCAGGGCGATCGGGTCGTGCTGGGCCACGAGCGCGATCCCCGTCCCGAGCCGGATCCGGCTCGTGTTCGTGCTGGCCGCGGCCAGCGCGACGTAGGGGTCCAGGCTGCGCCGGTACTCCTCCGCCAGCTCCGCGCTGCCCGTGGGCGCAGGCGTCTCGCGACTGGTGGGGATGTGGGTGTGCTCCGGGATGTAGAGCGAGTGGAAGCCGCGCTCCTCGGCCTCCCGGGCGAGCTCCACCGGCGACATGGCGAGGTCGGTTGCGTGCAGGGTCAGGCCGATCTGCATGCGGGGGATGTATCACGAAGTCGCGATGCGCGCCGGGCGGGCGGGCCGGAGCGGAGGCGGCCACCGCGCTATGTTCGGGCGTCGCGATGAGCGTCGATCGGGAATACGCCCTCGAGGATCGCTACGCGCTCGACCGGGGACGGGTCTTCCTGACGGGCAATCAGGCGCTCGTGCGCCTGCCGCTGATGCAGCGCGCCCGCGACCGGGACGCGGGCCTTCGGACGGCGGGCTTCATCTCCGGGTATCGCGGGTCTCCACTGGGGACCTACGACATGGCCCTGTGGCAGGCCCGCTCCTTCCTCGAGCAGAACGACGTGCACTTCGAGCCGGGCCTCAACGAGGACCTGGCCGCGACGGCCGTCTGGGGCTCGCAGCAGGCGAACCTCCTCGAAGGGGCCCGCTACGACGGCGTCTTCGGCATCTGGTACGGCAAGGGCCCGGGCGTCGACCGTTCCGGCGACGCGCTCAAGCATGGCAACTTCCACGGCAGCTCGCCCCACGGCGGCGTGCTGGCCTTCTGCGGCGACGACCCCAGCGCGAGGTCCTCCTCGCTTCCGCACCAGAGCGAGCAGGCGCTGGTCTCCTTCGGCATGCCGATCCTGAACCCCGCGAACGTGCAGGAGTACCTGGACTTCGGCCTGCTGGGCTGGGCGCTGTCCCGCTACTCGGGGTGCTGGGTCGGCTTCAAGTGCCTGACCGACACCGTGGAGAGCTCTGCCTCGGTGTCGGTGGACCCCGAGCGGATCCAGGTCCGGATACCGGAGGACTTCGAGCTGCCCCCCGGTGGTCTCGGGATCCGCTTCGGTGTGATGCCCACCGAGCTCGAACGCCGACTCTTCGAAGAGCGTCTGCCGGCCGTTCGCGCCTTCGCCCGCGCGAACGGTCTCGACCGGGTGGTCTTCGACTCTCCCAAGCGTCGGCTGGGGATCGTGACCACCGGCAAGGCCTACGGGGACCTCCGACAGGCCCTCGACGAACTCGGCATCGACGAGGCGCGCGCTCGGGAGATGGGACTCTCGCTCTACAAGGTGGGCATGAGCTGGCCCCTGGAGACCGAAGGCGCCCGCCGCTTCGGCGATGGCCTCGAGGAGCTGCTGGTGGTCGAAGAGAAGCGTCCGCTTGTCGAGGAGCAGCTCGCAGCGGCGCTCTACGACCTCGACCGCCGCCCGCGCATCCTGGGCAAGCGAGACGAGAAGGGGGAGCCGCTGCTCTCCGAGATCGGGGAGCTCGACCCGGGAAGTGTGGTCGACGCGCTGACCCACTGGCTGTCGAGGTCGCTGCCGGACTTCGAGGCGCCGGCCTGCCCGGGCGAGGTCGTCCAGGTGTCGAGCGGCGAAGCCGCCGGACTGACGCGGCTGCCGAGCTTCTGCTCGGGCTGCCCCCACAACCGCTCGACGGTGGTGCCCGAGGGCAGCGTCGCCATGGGCGGGATCGGCTGCCACGGGATGGCGGTGTGGCTGCCGGAACGCCGGACCCTGGCCGTGGGCCACATGGGCGGGGAGGGAGCCGGCTGGATCGGGCAGGCGCCCTTCACCGACACGCCACACATCTTCCAGAATCTGGGCGACGGGACCTACTTCCACTCGGGCCTGCTGGCGATCCGTGCCGCCGTCGCCGCGGGTGTGAACATCACGTACAAGATCCTGGTGAACGGCGCCGTCGCGATGACGGGCGGCCAGCCCATCGAGGGCGAGTCGATGGACGGGGCGGTCACGGCGCCCGAGATCGCGCGACAGCTCGACGCCGAGGGCGTCCGCGGCATCGTGGTGCTGAGCGACGACATCGACAAGTACGACAAGGAGGACCTTCCCAACGGCGTCGAGCTCCGCCACCGGGACGAGCTCCAGGCCGTCCAGCGGAAGATCCGCGAGATCCCGGGCGTGACCGCGATCGTGTACGACCAGACCTGCGCGGCCGAGGCCCGGCGACTGCGGAAGCGGGGCGAGTTCCCGGACCCCGATCGCCGGGTCGTGATCAACGAGGCGGTGTGCGAGGGCTGCGGTGACTGCAGCGTCGTGTCGAACTGCATCTCGATCGAGCCGGTCGAGACCGAACTCGGTCGCAAGCGCCGGATCAACCAGTCGTCCTGCAACAAGGACTACTCCTGCGTGCTGGGCTACTGCCCGAGCTTCGTGTCCGTCCGCGGTGGGCAGCTGCGAAAGGTGACCTCCGAGGCCGTCGAGACCGGCGACGGGGAGATCTTCGCGGGGCTTCCGGACCCGGGAGCCGCCGCCTGCACCGAGCCCTTCAACATCTACGTGGCGGGGATCGGGGGCACCGGCGTGATCACCGTCGGCGCCCTGCTCGGGATGGCCGCACACCTCGAGGGTCGCGGCTGCCTGCTGCTGGACGTCACGGGGTTGGCGCAGAAGAACGGGCCCGTCGCGAGCCACGTCCGCATCGCCGAAGACCCGGACGCGCTGCACGCGACGCGCATCTCGAAGGGAGCCGCCGACCTGCTGCTCGGTTGCGACATCGTGGTCGCCTCCGGCGCCGAAGGGCTGACCCGGCTGTCGCCCGAGCGGACTACCGCCGTCGTCAACTCCCACGTCGCGCCCACGGCGGACTTCGCCAGCTCGCCGGACCTGGACCTGTCGTCGCGTGGGATGGAGCAGGCCATCGAAGGTGCGGTCGGCGGCCGCTCCCACTTCGTGTCGGCGACGCGCCTGGCCACCGCGCTGCTCGGGGATGCCATCGGCGCCAATCTCTTCTTGCTGGGCTACGCGTACCAGCTCGGCCGACTGCCCGTGGGCGCGCCGGCCCTCGAGCGGGCCATCGAGCTGAACGGGCGCGCGGTGGACATGAACAAGCGCGCCTTCGCCTGGGGCCGCCTGGCGGCCCACGACCCGGCAGCGGTCGAGGATCTGGCGCGCCCGCCCGGCGGGAGCCCGAGCGGCGAGGAACGCCTGGAGGACCTGGAGTCCATCGTCGAGCATCGTGCGGCGCTGCTCGAGGACTACCAGTCCCGACGTTGGGCCGACCGCTACCGGGGCCTGGTCGAGCGCGTGGCCCGGCGCGAGCGCGAGTGCGTGCCGGGAAGCGAGCGCCTGGCCTGCAGCGTGGCGCGATACGCCGCCAAGCTCATGAGCTACAAGGACGAGTACGAGGTCGCGAGGCTGTACAGCAACGGCGACTTCGAGCGCCAGCTCGCGCGGGAGTTCGAGGGCGACTTCCAGATCCAGCTCCACCTGGCTCCCCAGATGCTCTTCCCCAAGGACCCGGAGACCGGGCGAGCCCTGAAGATCGGCGTCGGGCCCTGGGTGCTGACGGCGTTCCGCTGGCTCGCGAAGCTGCGCTTCCTGCGCGGGACGCGTCTGGACCCCTTCGGCTGGCACGCGCATCGACGGCTGGAGCGCGGGCTGATCACGGAGTACGAGCAGACCGTGGCCGAGCTGCTGGACGGCCTGCGGCCGGAGAACCTGGACCTGGCGGTGGAGATCGCCAGCCTGCCGGAGGGGATCCGGGGCTTCTTCGACGTCAAGGAGAGGACGCTCGAAGACGCGCGGGACAAGCAGCGACAGCTGATGGCGGCTTTCCGGGGCTGACTCCGGTCGCGGGTCTGTTCGTCGAGGTCCGGCGCGGGCTCCGGGGTCGGGGGCCAGCGGGGAGAGGTCCTGCTCCTCCCTGGGCGGCGCTGCTTTCCCCTTGCAGGGTCCTCGTCATGCCATACGTCGTCGCAGGACCTCTCTCCCGCCGACCCCTCGCGAGCTTCCGTGCTCGTTGGTCTGCCGGGCGCCCCTCGGTGGCCCCCGAGCGCCTTCCAGAGGTCCCGGGGCCTTCGGGCTAAGGGGGGTCGGGGGGGAGGACGAAATGCTTGTGGGGGGAGGGGTCCATGCTCGCACTGTTGGGGATCAGCACGCTGGCTTCGCTCGTCGCGAGCCTGGTGCTCGGCGTGCGGCTGCTTCGGCTGTATCGCCGCACTCGCGAGGTGCCGGAGCTCATCATGGGCAGCGCCTTCCTCAGCGCGGGCGTCGTGGGCTACGTGTTCATGCTGGTCGGAACGGGTGGCGCCGAGCAGATGCCCGCCGACGTGGCCGAGGTGTCCTTTCTCATCGGCTACGGGCTGATCAGCGGGGGCGTCATCCTCACCTACCTCTTCGTGTGGCGGGTCTTCCGTCCGACGGAGGGCTGGGCGCGGGTCCTGATCGGCATTGCCTGTCCGCTGGTCGCCGTGACGGGCCTTCCGATCGGCCTGCCGACCCTGGGCAACAGCGCGGCGCTCGGCCCGGGCGAGCTCGCGGTCTTCTGGCTGGGCCATGCCGTCCGCATCGCATGCGGCGTGTGGGGCTCGCTCGAGGGCGGTCGCTACTGGCTCGCCATGCGCAAGCGGCAGAGGCTCGGCCTCGCCGACGCCGTCGTGACGAACCGGATCCTGCTGTGGGCGATGGCGGCGGTCGGTAGCGTCGTGATCTTCACGTCCACGGCGATCGCCAACGCGGGTGGCACGTCCATGGACACGGTCATGAGCCCGGGCATCATCGTGACGATCTCGAGCGTCACCTTCGCGGTGGCCACCTGTCAGTGGCTCGCCTTCCTGCCGCCGCGCTGGTACCTGAGCTGGGTCGCGCGCCGCAATCCCCAGCCGAACGTCTGAGCCAGCTCCTGGGACGACCGCTTCAGTTGCGGGGGCCGGATTCCAACCGCAGTCCGCGTTGCTGGACCACCCAGGCGGAGAGGACGCCCATCACCAGGGCGCCGATGGCGTCCTGGGGCGGGTCGTGGGTGAGGTGGCTGTAGACCGCACCGATCATGATGATCGTGAGGCCCAGGGCGGCAAAGCCCGCCAGCCGCGGGACCAGGATGCCGATGCCGCCGGCGATCTCGCAGATCGCGATCAGCGGTACGAGCCCCGGCGGCAGCTCGAAGTGCATGAAGCTCTCGGCGGCGGCCTCCGGCTGCAGGAACTTCGAGACCCCGGCCAGGAGGAATCCGACGCCCAGCAGTCCCGAGACGCCCCACAGGATGCGCTGCCGTGTCCGGTCGTTCATGCATGCCTCCCCGCGCAGGTCCCGGGGAGAGGGTATCACCGCCTGCGTGGGGAGGCATGCATGAACGACCGGACACGGCAGCGCATCCTGTGGGGCGTCTCGGGACTGCTGGGCGTCGGATTCCTCCTGGCCGGGGTCTC
>JANQSB010000170.1 GCA_028284295.1 Myxococcota bacterium
GATCCGGTACGGATCGCCGCGCCAGGAGCCCGGTGCACGCTCGTAACCCAGGCGGGTGACGAGGCCGAGGGCCTGGAGGCCGAGCTCGAGAGCCAGGACGACGAGGCCGATCCGGGTCGCCCAGCGGCCCGCACTCCGTGCGGTGGATCCGCTCAAGGCGCGAGCAGGAAGTCGAAGCGCTCGTTCATCAGCGCGCGCTGGCGCGGCTCGCGCAGGCGCCAGACCTTCGCGTCCACCAGGAAGTGCACCTGGATGAGCCCCAGGCCGATCAGCACGGCCGGCCAGGCCTGCAGGGAGTCGAGGGCGAAGCCCGCGCCGGCGCCGACGACGATCATCGCGACGAGCCCCAGCCAGCCGCGGCTCGAGCGCCCCGACACGACGCTCATCATGATGAGGTACTGCGCGCCGTGCGCGACCGCGAGCGGCATGAAGGCCAGCCACGCCACGTCGGAGACCACCGCCGGCAGGAAGAAGACCAGCCCGAGGACCAGCGCGGCGACGAGTCGCGGGCTGCTGCGCAGGCGCGGCTCGCTCCACAGCACCTGCAGGAGCAGCAGGCTCGCGAGCCCGTACAGGGCGATTCCCCCGCGTCGCAGCCACAGGCCGATCTCCGCGCCGAGCAGGTCGCGGGTCTGCATCAGGGGGCTCTCTCCGCCCATCATGCCGACGAAGTCCGGCAGGCCCATCAGGCACGCGATCGCGCCCATCGCAGCCAGGTTGAAGGCGGTGTTGACCGATCGCGGCAGGCGCCCGGCGCCGACGTTCGTGCTGACGAACGAGGCGAGTCCGAAGTTCTGGCGCTGGTAGTGGTAGAAGAGCCAGGTGCTGTGGAAGGCGAAGACCGCCAGGAAGGCCCAGGCGCCCACCCAGAAGCCGCCGGCGATGCCGACACCCGTCACGGCCGCAGGGACCAGGCCGAGCGACCAGAAGCAACGCGTGGGGCTCTCGGAGAGCACCGGGCGGAAGCTGCGGTCCAGGTAGAAGAACGCCGTCGAGGCCACGTGCATGGGCCCCGTGATGAAGGCGATGGCCAGACCGCCGGGGAGCCAGGGCGCGAAGTCGAAGCGGCCCAGCAGCGCGTGGATCGCCGCCAGCACGAGCATCGGCGCCACGGTCACCGCCGCCAGCGATCCTGCGAAGGCGAGCGACTCCCCCGGTCCGGCCACCCGGGCCGCGGGCGACGCCATGGCGCCCGTCGTCGCCGTCCGGGCGGCCAGGTCTCGCTCGGCGGCCGGGGCTCCGGGGGGTGTGGTCATCGCAGATTCCGCTGACGGTTCGGGGACATGGCCTCCCGTCGAGACTACCACGCCCCCCGCCCCCGAGGCCGCTTCAGCTGGCGGCGCGCCGGGTGCGGAAGCTCTCGATCCGCTGGGCGAGGGTGGGTGCGGCGAACAGCGTGGCCAGCCACAGGCAGCGGGCCAGGTCGTCCGAGAGGTCCGGAAGCAGCAGCCGGCTGCTGGTGTAGGCCGCCAGGAAGCCCCAGAGCAGGGCGTTGCCGGAGAAGATCCAGCCCACCGCCGCCGAGGCCGCCAGCAGGATGGGTCCCGCGCAGACCATGAAGGCGGCCGACGGCGACAGGCCGGTCCAGTCCGCCAGGTTGGGGACGACCGGGACCTCGGGCTGGTGGAGGGTGGCGATGGCCAGCACCGGCGCCACGATGCCGAAGGCCAGGGCCAGCAGCAGCTTGTCGACGGTGAATCCCTCGGCGAAGGGGTTGAAGAAGGTGGCGATGCCGCGGACGGCGAGCTTGGCGGTCGCGCCGAACTGCTCGTCGTCGTCCGGCAGGCGCCGGAGCAGGCCCCGGTCGGCCTGGTAGCTGGCCCAGCGCACGTGGAAGTCCTTCAGCCGGTCGAGGAAGCCGTCGGGCGGGCAGTGCACGGGCTGCTTGGCGAGCAGCGGTCGGCAGTGTGCCGCGTGCAGCTGCTTGAGCTGCACCGGGTCCTGCACCCGGGTGTGCACGAAGCGCGTGC
>JANQSB010000171.1 GCA_028284295.1 Myxococcota bacterium
ATCGCGGGCTGGGTCGAGCACTGCCTCGGGCGCGCCGTGGACAGCGTGGAGGGCATCGACGCAGGGCTCGGCGCGCGCAGCTTCCATCGGGTGCGACTCGTCGGCTCCGAAGGCCCCGCAACCCTGGTCGCGAGGGTGGAGGCCGAGGAGGACCCGGCCCTGCGTCCGCCCGGCGTCCCCCCCGAGCCGCCGCTCGAGCCCCTGCGCGCCCACCTGGCCGCACACGGGCTACCGGTTCCGGCCTGCTACGGGATGGGCGATGGCTGGATGCTGCTCGAGGACCTGGGCGACACCAGCCTGGAAGGCCTGTCCGCCACCGCGGACGCTTCCACGCGACGCGCCGCGTACGAGCAGGCCTGTGCCCTGGTCCCGCGTCTGCAGGGCGTGCCGCCCGCCCCCGGCGTCGCGGCCTTCGAGCGCCGCCTGGACTCGAGCTTGTTCGCCTACAAGGCCGAGCAGGTGATCGAGTGGGTCCTCCCGCGCACACGCGCCAGGGACTCGCGAAGCGCCGCGACCGTCGTTCGGGACGCCTTCACGCTCGTCGCGGACGTGGCGGGCGCTGCACCCCAGCGCCTCGCCCATCGCGACTTCAAGGCCGCGAACCTGCACCCCCGGCCGGGCAGCGACACCCTCCAGCTGGTGATGATCGACCTCCAGGGTGCCTTCCTCGCGCCGCCCGAGTACGACCTGGTGTGCCTGCTGCGCGACTCCCACGTCGCGCTCGACCCCGCGTTCGTGGACGAGATGAAGCGCGCGATCCGGCCGCAGCTGCCCGACGCACCGACGGCAGCGGAGTTCGAGCGGCGCTTCGACCTCCTGACCCTCACGCGCAACGGCAAGGACCTGGCAAGGTATCTCTACGCGGCCGAGACACGCGGTGACGAGCGCTACCTGAAGCTGGTCCCCCGCGCGGTCGCCACCCTGCAGGACGCGGCGCGGGCCGTGGGGGCAGAGGACCCGCGACTCGGACGACTGGCGGAGCTCCTGCTCGAATCGCTGCCGGACCTGCCGGGCGACGGAGACGCCACCCCGACCGACCCCGAGAACGGAGAGAGCTCTTGCGGGCGATGATCCTTGCCGCCGGGCTGGGAACCCGGCTGCGCCCCCTCAGCGCGCTCTGCGCCAAGCCGGCCATGCCCGTACGGGGGCTGCCGGTGATCGCGCACACGCTGACCTGGCTCGCGCGACACGATGTGAGCGAGGTGATCGTCAACCTCCACCATCTGCCGGAGACCGTGCGAACCGCGATCGCCGCCCACCAGCCCGAGGGCCTCGTCGTGCACTACTCCGAGGAGCGCGAGCTGCTGGGCACCGGGGGCGGGCTGCGCGCGGTGGCCGAGTTCCTGGCCGGGAGCGACCCCTCCGTGGTGGTCGCCGGGGACTGCCTGGTCGACCTGGACCTCGGCGCAGCCGTGGCGCGGCACCGGGCGCGGGGTGACCGGTACACACTTCTGGTGCTGCGGGACGACCCCCGGGCCGAGGCCTTCGGCACCCTCGGCGCCGCCGAAGAGGACGTGCTGCGCCGGATCGGCCGCCGCTTCGACCTCGGCGGCGAGTGCGCGCGCGGCCTCTTCACGGGGATCCGGATCGTGTCCTCCGATGCGCTCGGGGGCGACGAGCCGGTCGACTGGCCGGACGGGCCCGCGTTCGAGGACCTCGCCGACTGGCTGGGCCCGCAGCTGCGAGCCGGCGCTCGAGACGTACGTCTGGACTGGATCTCGCGCGACGAGGCGCTTTGGGAGCCGGTCGGGACGACCGATGAGTACCTGGCGGTCAATCGGACCCCTCCCCCCCTCTCCTATCTCGACGACATCCCGGGCCAGCCGCAAGCAGAGGTGATGGGAAATGAGGACGATGTGGTGATCGTCGGCTCGGGGGCGCGAATCGATCCTTCGGCCGAGCTCCGACGCGTGGTGGTGTGGCCCGGAGAGTCGGTCCCCGCCGGCGTGCGCGCCCACGACGGGGTGTGGGCCGATGGCCGCTTCGTACCCGGAGAGGCCGGCGGATGAGACGTCTTCGGCGACGACAGCAACTTTCGAGGGGCCAGGGCCACCGCCATCGGTGTAAGCTCGCTGCGATTCGCAGGAGGCGAGGCATCGCGTGAGCGAAGTGCTCTTCATCGGGACCAGCGACGCGTTCGGCGCCGGGGGGCGACGCCAGTCGGCGCTGCTGCTGCGTGGCCAACGCGGGTCCGTGCTCGTCGACTGCGGTGCGACCACCGGGAGCGGCCTGAACGAGCTCGGCGTCGATCGCAACGAGATCGAGACGATTCTGATCTCGCACTTCCACGGCGATCACTTCGGCGGAATCCCGCTCTTCCTCCTGGCGGCGCTCTACCAGGACGAACGGAAGCACCCGCTCCGGATCGCGGGTCCGCCGCAGGTCGAAGCCCGGGTCCGGAACCTGGCCTGGGCCATGGGCCACGCCATCGAGGCGAGGCCCTGGAGCTTCCCGATCGAGTTCCAGGAGGTCCCGGCGGGCTCGAGCTACGAGGTGGGACCGGCGAAGATCCAGTCCTTCGCGACGCGCCACCAGATCGAAGCCCACCCCCAGGGCTATCGGATCGAGACCGGCGGCGAGACGATCGCGTACTCGGGCGACACGGGCTGGTTCCCGGAGCTTCCGCGGATCTCCGCGGGCGCCGACCTGTTCGTCTGCGAGTGCACCCTCCACCGCGAGCGACTCGACTTCCACCTCGACCTCGAGACCATCGAGGAGCACCGCGACGACTTCGACACCGGGCGCATGATCCTGACCCACCTCGGCGACGAGATGGCGAAGCTCCGCGGTCAGTGCACGATCGAGACAGCCGACGACGGGCTTCGCGTCGTCCTCTGAAGGACACCGCTTCCCTACCGGGCGGGGACCACCTCTCCCAGCACGGCGGCGCGCGAGGCGCCCGTGCAGGCCGGAAGATGGTTGGGCACTCCCAACAGCGTGTTGCGTCCCATCAACGAGAAGGCCATGGCTTCGACCGCGTCCGCGGGAACGCCCACCGCGTCCGAGGGCTGAACGGCGGTGCGCGGCATGGCGCGCACCAGGCTGGCGAGCACCGCGGGGTTCCGGGCGCCCCCGCCGCAAACCAGCAGGCGGTCGACCCGCGGCTCACCGGGGAGCAGCTCGCGACAGGCCCGGGCCACCGCCTCGGCGGTGAAGGCCACCAGCGTGGCCAGGAGGTCGTCGATGTCGCGACGCGCGCGTTGCCATTCGGCCGCCAGGGCCTCGGCCTCGGCGCTTCCGTACCGCTCGCGCCCGGTGCTCTTGGGTGCCGGCCGCGCCAGGTAGTCGTCGTCGAGGAGCCGCGCCAGCAGCGCCGGATCGGCTCTCCCCCGAAGCGCTCCGCGACCGTCGCGGTCGATGCGCTCGGCACCCTGGGACGCTGCGCGCACGACGCCGTCGATCAGCGCATTCGCCGGGCCGACGTCGAAGGCGATCACCTCTTCCGGCCGGCCCGCCGGTAGCCAGGTGAGATTCGCGATGCCTCCGAGGTTCAGGGCAGCGCGACTCTCCTCCGGGTCGCCCAATGCGGCCAGGTGGAAGAAGGGTGCGAGCGGAGCGCCTTCCCCTCCCGCGGCCAGGTCTCGCGCCCGGAAGTCCGCGACGACCCGGCAACCCGTGCGCTCGGCGATCACCGAGGGATCGCCGATCTGCAGGGTCGCGCGACGTTCGGGATGGTGCGCGACGGTCTGCCCGTGGGACGCGATCGCGTCGATCGCGCCAGCGCGAACGCCCGCGTCCGCCGCGAGCTCGAGGGCCGCCTCGGCGAAGCGCTCCCCCAGCTCCACGTCGAGCGCAGCCAGCTCCGAGAGCACGCGGTCGCCCGGCAGCCGCCCCGCCGCGAGCGCGTGGATCCGCTCCTGGAGCTCCGGCTCGAAGGGCCGCTCGCGGAAGGCCCGCAGGCGGTAGGGCCTCGTCTCGGGCCCGTCCGGCCACTCGACGAGCGCGGCATCGATGCCGTCCGCCGAGGTGCCGCTCATGAGGCCGATCACCTGCATCCCCACCCCCTGGAGCCGCAGTGTATGCGCTTTCCTCTCGCCTCTCTCGCCTTTCCTCGGCCTTTCCGCGCAGTTGACAGGCCAGTAAAGGAATCGAATAATCCGCGACCCCGAGCCGGGGCCGAACCGGGATCGGCCGCTGCGAGAGGCGGCTGCGCGAGGCGAGAGGCGAGAGGCGACAAGAGAGAGGCGAGCCCTCCGCGGTCACCCGTTCCGACTCGACTCGAGGAACGCGCCGGGAACGAACCCGGCCCGCGAACCCCAGCCATCGGCTCCAAGCACCCGTCGGGCACCGGGGAACACCGAGCGAGCGGAGGACCGCGCCATGAACGACACCTCGAGGAAGCAGGGCTGGGCCATCACCGGCGGTGCGGTCTTCCTGGGACTGCTCTTCCTGGCCGGGTTGCTCAACGGCAGCTACCTGGCCCTGGCCGTTCCGGTCGCGATCCTCACCTTCTTCGTCCTGGGTCTGGTGGCCTGGGTCGGCCATACCATCGCCACGGTCCAGGTCGAGGCGGAGCTACCCGTTCCGGAAGCCGAACCCAGCGCTCCCGTCCCCGCCGAGACCGAGCCCGCGCGCGAAGCGGCCGCCGACTGAGCCCGAGGAGGCCACGCGGACCCACCCATGCGGATCGCGCTGCTCACCTACCGCGGCAACATGTTCTGCGGTGGCCAGGGGATCTACGCCGCCTACCTCGCGCGGGAGTGGAAGCGTGCCGGCCACGACGTCCACGTCTTCGCCGGGCCTCCCCTGCCGGAGCTCGAGGGCGACATTCCCCTCCACGTCATCCCCAACGACAACGTCTTCGGGCAGGAGCATCCGGACTTCTTCGACCCCCGGAGACCCTTCTCGCTGCTGAAGCCGCTCTCCCTGTGGGAGCTGGGCGTCTCGCGCTTCGGCGTCTTCCCCGAGATGCAGACCTTCGGCTTCCGGCTGCTGAGACGCTGGAGGCGTTTCCAGGAACGCCACCGTTTCGACGTGGTCTTCGACAACCAGTGCCTGAGCTGGGGCCTGCTGGGCATCCGCGCCATGGGCGTACCGGTGCTGTCGGTGATCCACCACCCGTTGCACATCGATCGCGAAGCCGACTTCTCCATCGACCCGCGTCTGGTGAAGAAGATCAAGCGCACCCTCTACTTCCCGCTCTTCATGCAGCAGCAGGTGGCGCGCCGTCTCGACCGCATCGTGACCGTCTCGGAGGCGAGTCGCACCGAGATCGAACGCTACTTCGGGATTCCGGGGAGCGAGATCCCGGTCGTGTACAACGGCACCGACAGCCAGATCTTCCGCCCCATCCCGGGCGTCCCCAAGGAAGCCGACATGCTCTTCGTGGGTCGCACCGAGGACCGCAAGAAGGGCATCGGGACCATGCTCGAGGCGCTCTCGATGCTCCCCGAGCGCGTCACGCTGAAGATCGTCGACGGGCGCATCCCGCGCGACGGCCTGGTCCCGCGGCTGATCCACAAGTACGGGCTGGAGGGCCGGGTCCTCATTCGCGACGAGATGCTCAGCGTCGAGGAGCTGGTGCGCGAGTACTCGACGGCGCGGGTCGCCATCGTGCCTTCCTTCTTCGAGGGCTTCGGCTTCCCGGCCAGCGAGGCGATGTCCTGCGGCCTGGCGGTGATCGCCAACGCGGCGGGCGCGCTCCCCGAGGTCGTGGGGACCGACGGCAAGGCGGGCCGGCTGGTCCCGCCCCGCAATGCCGAGGCGATGGCACAGGCCATGAAGGACGTGCTCTCGGACCCCGAGCACACTGCCGAACTCGGGCGCAACGCGCGCGCGCGGGTCGAGACCCGCTTCCAGTGGAGCGCCGCCGCCGCGGAGCTCGTGAACGTCTTCGAGGACACCCTGCGTGCTGCTCACGGTCGATCTCGAGCGGCTTGAGGTCGGCGCCGGGGACCTGGTCCTCGACGCGGGCTGCGGCGAGGGGCGTCACTGCTTCGGCTGCCTCGAGCGCGGCGCACGCGTCGTGGGCCTGGACCTCGACTTCGGCTCCCTGCGCGACGCGAGCAAGCGTCTCCGCGGGCGCGGGCGCGAGCTCGGGCGGCTGGCCGAGATGACCCAGGGCAACACCTTCCACCTGCCCTTCGGCGACTCCACCTTCGACCGCGTGATCTGCTCGGAAGTCATGGAGCACGTGCACGACTACGTCGGCGCGGCGAAGGAGCTGGCGCGGGTCACCCGCCCCGGTGGCCGCGTCGCCATCACCATCCCCACGGCGACCAGCGAGAACCTCTACCTGCGACTCGGCGACGAGTACTTCGAGAGCCCGGGCGGCCACATCCGCATCTTCCGACCGCGACAGCTGGCCGAGGGCCTGGCGGAGGCCGGGCTGACGACCTCCGGCGTCGGCTTCGCGCACGGCTTCCACACGCCCTACTGGGTGCTTCGCTCCGTCATGCACCTGCCCGACGCCGACGAGAGCGCCATGGTGCGGGCCTACCGGAAGTTCCTGATCCGCGCGACGGGCTCCCGACTGCTCGACCGGGTCGAGGGCGTGCTCAACTACGTCTGCCCGAAGAGCCTGATCCTGTACGCGCGCAAGCCCGCGGCCGCGGCCCGGGCGGCCCGCCCCGCTGCCGCGGCCTGAGCGCCTCCGCGATGGGAGACGAGCGGGGAGAATCGTTGCGGATCGCGTTCGTCGCCTACCGCGGGAACATGGAATGCGGCGGACAGGGGATCTACCTGTGGCACCTCGCGCGCGAGCTCTGCCGCCAGGGTCACCGGGTCGAGGTCTTCGTGGGTCCCCCCTACCCCGATCCCATGCCCTGGGCGACGGCGATCCATCGCATTCCGAATCGCGAGATGTGGGCCAAGTGGTTCACCCGCGACTACGCGGGCATGGTCGGCGAGCGTCCGCTCGAGCTGCTGTCCTCTCCGCTCGACCTCTACGAGCTCTCGGCCAGTCGTCTCGGCTTCCTCCCGGAGCCCTTCGCCTTCAGCTGCCGGGCCTTCGCTGCGCTGAGCGGCGCCCTGCGCACCGGGCAGTGCTGGGACCTGGTCCACGACGTGCAGTGCCTCGGCTACGGGCTGCTGGGTCTGCGGGCCCTCGGGCTGCCCATCGTCACGACGGTGCACCACCCGCTCACGGTGGACCGGCGCGCATCCTTCGTCCGGGACGAGAACCTGACGGAGTGCGTCGGGACGGCCCAGTTCTATCCGATCGGAATGCAGCGCTTCGTCGCGCGGCGGATCGACCGGGTCCTGACCTCGTCCGAGACGAGCGCCCGACAGATCGTCGACGACTTCGGGGTCCGCCCGGAGCGCGTCGCCAACGTCTGGAACGGCCTGGACACCGACTACTTCCGGCCCGGCGACGAGAGCGAGCGCCAGGACGCGGAGCTGCTCTGCGTCGGCCGTGCGTCGGACCCCAACAAGGGCATCCGGACCCTGGTGGAAGCGCTCGCCAAGCTCCCGGAGCGAGCCACCCTCACCCTCGTCGACAACGACCACCCCGACAACGACATCTTCAAGTGGGCGCGAGCCGCCGGAGTGCTGCATCGACTGCGGGTGACCGGTCGGGTGCCCCGGGACGAGCTGCTGCGCCTCTACCAGCGCGCGGCGCTGGTCGTCGTTCCGTCGCGCTTCGAGGGCTTCGGCCTTCCGGCCGCCGAAGCCATGTCCTGCGCCACGCCCGTGGTGGCGTGCCAGGCCGGAGCGCTGCCGGAGCTGATGCGCGTCGGCGGGGGTGGCGTGCTGGTTCCCCGCGACGATCCCGATGCCCTCGCCGCGGGGATCCGGAAGCTGCTCGACGACCCGGCGCGACGGGAGCTGGGACGGCGGGCCCGGGCGCGCATCGAAGCGACCTTCTCGTGGGCGCGGGTCGCCGAGACCACCGCCCGCGTCTATCGGGACGTGCTCTCCGAGCGGCGGGGCCGGCCGGCCAGCACGATCACGTCCGCGAGCCCGGGCGCGAGCCGCGCGACCGCGTCGAACGCCTGAATCGCGCCCTGCGCGACCCCGGCCGGCAGACGCGCGGTCGCCTTGGACCAGCCGGGCATCCCCCATCCCAGCGAGATTCCCTCCAGGCTCTCGATCTC